>JBFXKR010000066.1:0-7262 GCA_050173595.1 Candidatus Berkiella sp. | reverse complement strand
TGTCGTATTCTAAAGATTGCGTCAGCACCACAAGATTATCCCATACAGCGCCCAACCAGGGTGTCATTTTTTCTTCTACAGTGCCAGGTAAAAAGCCAATATCTTCGCCCACAGGTACGGTTACCCGTGTCATGATAATTTCTCGATATAAATTATGCTCAATCGTTTGTGTTAAGCCTGCGGCCAGGGTTAACAAGGTTTTACCGGTACCAGCAGGTCCAACCAGTGTGACAAAATCTATTTCAGGATCCATCAGTAAATTAAGCGCAAAGTTTTGCTCGCGATTTCTGGCATTAATGCCACACAGTTTATTTTTATGTTTGCGATAATCTTGGGCATATTCTATGGTCGCGACATTATTATCAACTTGTCTGATAATGGCTTCAAAATCATCAATATCGCTATAAACGCTCAAATTGCAGTGCCAGGACGCGACATCTTTTCCAGTAATTTTATAAAAAGTACGGCCATCTTCTTTCCAAGAACTCATGGCTTTGGCATGTTTATCCCAAAAGTTATCTTCTAATTGTATGATGCCTGAATACATTAAACTAACATCATCTACAACTTGATCACTGTAGTAGTCTTCGGCATGAATACCCAAAACAGCCGCTTTAATGCGCAGATTGATATCTTTGGAGACTAAGATCACTTGCCTGGTTTGGTGAAGATTTTGTAAAGAGAGCACCGTGGCTAAAATAGAGTTGTCTGGTCTGTTACCTGGTAGCGCCGCAGGTAAGTCAGAGGGAATTTCTTCTCGTTGAAAAAAAAGTTTGCCACTGGGCAAAGTTATCGCTTTATTAAAGTGTCCAGGATAAATAAGTGGAATGCCGTTAAAAATTTCCTCATTGGTGGTATTTTTAATGAGTCCATCTAAGTAGCGGTTGGCTTCTCGCACGTTACGAGCGGTATCAGACAGGCCTTTTTTGCCTTGATCAAGCTCTTCGAGTACGACCATGGGAAGAAAAACATCATGCTCTTTAAACCTAAAAAGCGCTGAAGGATCATGAATTAACACATTGGTATCGATTACAAATAAGATTTTTTCTTCTTTGATGTTCGTAGTTCTTTTTTTCATATCATCCTTGATATTCTTGTTGATAACAGGACTAATGTCCAAACAATCTATAATGCTTTGACCGCTGCTAAGACTTCTTTGGCATGATTTTCAACTTTTACTTTACGCCAGGCTTGGCGCACAATTCCTTTTTTATCAATTAAAAATGTACTGCGCTCGATTCCCATTACTTTTTTACCATACATATTTTTTTCTTTAATCACATCAAATGCTTTGCATAAAGTTTCTTGATGATCGCTAATTAAAGGAAATGAAAGACCATGTTTTTCACAAAACTTTTCATGGGAGGATAAAGAATCTCTGGAAACACCAATGATTTGGGTATTTAATTTTTCAAAGCTTTTGATAAGTTTAGAAAAATCAATGCCTTCTTGGGTGCACCCAGGCGTATTGTCTTTAGGGTAAAAATACACAACGATATGTTTGCCTTCAAGGGATCCAAAGTCTTGGATTGAGGGATCTGTTGATTCAAAAGCCAAAACGGGCACAGGCTTGTTTAGCATTACTTTTTTCATTTAGAACATTTTCTTATTTTGCTTATTAGTTTTTAAAAGGCTCTAAAACCGCATCCAAGTTTCTATCTTCACAATAAACCATAAACCGCTCTCTGATGCTAGCGATATGCACTTTAGCGGGAATGTTAACTATAAAACTAATGTTAACCATCATGGTTTGGTTTTTGGCCTCATAGGTCTCACAATCCATCTGCTCTACGCTTACGCCTTGGTTGACAAAAAATACGGCGAGTTCATTTAATATGCCCGCTCTATCTTGCGCTATCACTTGTACTTGGTAGGGCAGTGCAGGTGGGGTTTTGCGTGGTAGTGTTCTTTTGCTTTGAAGTGTGAAGCCAAAGTCAGAGGCTAGCATCGGTAAGGCAGCTTCTAATTTTGCAACGGTGTTCCAGCTACCAGCGATGTGCAGCAATAAAGAGCATTCTTCTCCAAATATAGTCATTTTGCTTTCTAGTATGTTGCAGCCGCATTGCTTGCTGACTTTTGTAAAAGCTTCTAGGGCGCCAATATGATCGCTGCCTAGGGCGGTAACTACCAGGAAATGTTGATTATTCACGCTCATTTAAGTACCCACTCACATCATGACACTTGAACTAATTTAGCTTGCCAAGTTTATCATTAATTGAAGGGCTAAGAAGTGATATTCCCCTGAACAAATTTGGCTCAAAATACCTTCACTTGTCTTGCTATCGTTGACATGTTAGCGTGCACATAACTTTTAGTAGGGGAACAATCATGTTTGAAGGAAGCTGCCCGGCCTTAATTACGCCTATGAAATCCCAAGGCCAGATTGACGAAAAGGCTTTAATTAGCTTGGTTGAGTGGCATATTCAAGAGGGCTCTGATGCCATTGTTGTTTGTGGCACAACAGGCGAATCTGCAACCCTCACACCACAAGAACATCATAGGGTGATTGATGTGGTGAATAAGGCCGCCAAAAGGCGCATTCCAATTATTGCAGGTACAGGCACCAACGCGACAGCTAGCACTATCGCTGCGACAGCTAGCGCCAAAGAAATAGGTGTAGATGCTTGTTTAATTGTTACGCCATACTACAATAGGCCAACTCAAGAAGGCTTACTTGCACATTATCAAGCCATATCAAAGGCAGTAAATATTCCGATTATTCTGTATAATGTGCCCTCAAGAACAGCGTGCGACATGCTTGCCTTAACAGTCGGTGAATTAAGCAAAATTCCCACTATCAAAGGTATTAAAGAAGCAACCGGTAATCTTTCGCGCCTAAGTGAATTGCGCGAAGTGTGCCGCGAGGATTTTAAATTTTACAGCGGCGATGATCCCAGTTGTTTAGCATTTATTCGCAATGGCGGTCATGGGGTTATTTCTATTACTGCCTATGTGGCACCAAAAGCAATGCACCAAATGTGTCAATTTGCTTTGAATAAAGACTATGACAAAGCACAAGCATTAGATGAGCAATTGCAAGCTTTGCATCATATGATGATAGCGCAAGCCAATCCAATTCCTGTGAAGTGGGCGATGCATCATCTAGGTAAAGTTGAAGATGGGATCCGTTTGCCATTAACAGTTTTAGGCAAAGAACATCATGACAACATGATTAAAGCTTTAAAAACAGCTAATTTGTAACCAGAGGTTAATTGTGAAAATAGCAACAACAATAGGATTGATATTTGGCTTGATACTATTATCAGGATGCCAACAAGTTGTTCCAAGATCCGAATATCTTAGAAATCGATCTAAAGATTATTTAAATAGCCGTCTAATACCACCGATCAAAGTGCCACAAGGATTATCTGAGCCACCAGAAAGTTTAGCTTATCCTTTGCCGTCAATTGTGCCTCCGATTGGCTCTTTAAAACCCATTAATTTAGAGCCGCCTGGCTTTGGTACCTTAGGCTAATCTTATTAGGATTTTAAAATGACAAATCAATTATTATATGCCGGTAAAGCAAAATCGCTTTACACGACTGATAATCCTCAAGAATTATTATGTGTTTTTAGAAATGACACTTCTGCTTTTGATGGTGAACGCATCGAGCAGCTTGATAAAAAAGGCATGGTTAACAACTATTTTAATGCTTATATTATGGAGCAATTGGCAAAAGCAGGTATAGCGAATCATTTTGTAAGGCGTCACAGCGATGATGCTTCTATTGTTAAAAAATTAACCATGTTGCCTGTTGAGTGTGTGGTACGCAATATTGCGGCAGGCTCATTATGTCGGCGAATTGGCGTAGAGTCAGGCCTAACATTAAATCCACCCACCCTCGAATTTTTCTTGAAAAATGATGCTCTTCATGATCCGATGATCAATGATTCATTGATGATTACCTTCAACTGGGCAACGCAGGATCAAATTGATCAAATAAAGCAAAATTCTTTAAAAGTGAATGAAGTTTTAAAGCAACTCTTTTTAGAGGCAGGTTTGCTGCTAGTTGATTTTAAATTGGAGTATGGCTTAAGTGAGGGTAAACTTTTGTTAGGTGATGAATTTTCACCCGATGGATGTCGTATTTGGGATGCACAAACTAAAAAAGTGCTTGATAAAGATCGCTTTAGAAAATCTATGGGCAATGTGGTTGAAGCTTATGAAGAAGTTGCCTATCGCTTAGGGATAAAGATCCCTCAAATCGCCTAAACTGCTTGCGCTTCAGGTGAGGCGCAAGTATCAGCAAAACGCCCTTTTTTTGATTAAATTTGACATTTCTTGGCAAATCCAATAAAAGTATATCTGCTTACTAAGAAGCATACAATTTAACTGACTTCTATTTGGAGTATGAATGGGCTTTAATCTATCAGGGCAAGCATGGGAGCAAGCTGAACAAGCACTACAGGGAAAGCCAAGTGGTACCAAATTCGATAAATACCAAAAAAATCTTCAAGGTAAAAAAGATAAAGAAAACTTAAGAGTAGAACACTCCTTTATTATCATTGAAGGTGTCATCTATGCCTTGTCTAATAGAAAGTCTGATATGCCAACAGATGGCAACCAAGCGATTGTCAAAAAAGGGATGACAAAAAATGGCACGCTTGTGGCCATCAAAATCAAAGCACAAAACACCCTTGATAGCTCTGCGTCTTATCAATTGGGGGTCCAAGACGGTCTTAACATTGCGCAAGCGTTAAGACATCAGCCTAATATGAAGATTAAAAAAAGTGATGGCAAGATTATCCCTACTGATTACAAACTATATACCGTGATGCAGTGGCGAGGTGATGACTTAATAGAAAAATTTATTGAATTAGACCTAACATACACGCAAAAATGGCTGATAGGTTTAAAGGCATGCTTAGCACTAACAAGGCTGCATCGCACTGGAAAATTACATTGTGACTTTAAATTGGATAATTTAACAGGAACAATTGAAGGAAATAACATAAGCGTTAATGCTGTTGATTTTGAATTCGCAAAAAAACTTGAAATAGATCAGCACTTTGTGAGTGGCGATAAAGCTTCAGGCTCACCAGGCTTTGTTTGTCCTGAGATCTTAAGTCAAAATAGATATTCCTTTTTATCAGATACCTATGCCCTAGCCGTTGTGCTACTTCTTCAGGTTGATGTAACCTTACAGAATTTATCAAGCCTTTATAATGAATATTTAGAAGATTCCTGCGCTGATATCCGTGAGGGCCAGGTATTAGCTCCTTTAGAATGGTTAGACTTATTTGATGTGGAATTACCTCATAAAATATATGGTATTTTTAAATCAATGCTTCATCCAGATTATGAAAAGCGAAGTGATGCAACACAAATGATTCTTTATTTATGCAATAAGCTTGAAAGGGATAACAATCTTGAAGAAAATATTAAAAAAGAAATCAAGCAAATCCGTGAGGAGCATGAATCAAAGTTAATCGTTTCATCCATTGAAAATGACGCTCAGACACTACAAACAGATATGTTGCCCTTAACTACAAATCTTATCTTTAAAGGACCTCAGCCTGTTGGTAATCAGGACACAGCTAAGGCGCCTCGACAAAAAATATCCAAAGTTAGACGCAGATCAGAAAGTGATTCTTCAATTTCTATCAGGAGCTCAAAAAAGCCAAGATTTTAATTGTAAGAATCAAGTTACTATAATTTCTTAGCGACAATCACATAATAATGATTTTTACTGCCAGGCTTTAAAGGATCACTTCTCATTGCTTTAAATTCAATGATTGTAAAGTTATGAAATAAAGCCTGCGCCTGACTTTTAGTATGAAAAGTCATCTCATTATTGTTGCTATAAAACTGATAGATTGGATCAAATAAATTGACAATGATGTGCCCGCCTGGCTTGATAGAGGCTGTCAGCTCTTGCCATACGCGATTAAATTGACTTTTAGGCACAAATGGCAGGGCAAAACTTGAGATCACAAGATCAGATTTGGGCAATTTTTTAAAATCTAAGTTTTCAAAACTGGCATTCACGGTTTTAAGATTGGATTTATATTTTGAAATGCCTGATTGAGATTTCATAAACTGCAGTGCTCTGGCATTATTATCTACAGCGATAACATGATATCCCTTTTGCAACAGTAGTTTTGTTTCACGGCCAATACTAGATCCAAGATCAAGCGCTACTTTATTAGTTCCATTGCCTGGGATTTTGGATAACCCCATCACCACAAACTCTTCAGGTGGCGCATGCATGATGCTTTGAAAATATCTATCTTCGCTATTGGCCTTAGCAAGGCTTGTTATCAATGAAGAAAACAAAACCAACATCAAGCATGATAAAATTTTTAGGCTGTTATTTCCAACAACTTTCATAGAAAGTTCCCCATGTTGAAACATAAAAGCTTAGCAAAGAAAATTGAACTTATTGGTGTAGATGCATGTCAATGAACCAACATCATTGTTGGTTCATTGCTAAAGAAAAGGGAAATTCAAAAAATACAGAAGTTTTTTTATCTCATTTAGGTTTCGAAGATTTATTATCTAATGAGCTTGTTTGAGTCGTTAAATCCTTTTCATGAGAAGTTGGGTTTGATTTTTTGACTAAGTACGTATTTGGCGCTGCTTGAGTAGATGCTTGGGGCTCCTTTATAGACAGCGCATCTAATTGCTTGGTTAAATCATCTACTTTAGTATCAATAGATAAGCTACCCAATCGTTCTGTTAAATCCTCTACCTCATTAGGAGAGTGATGTGTTGCTTGGGTAGAAGGAGGAGCTGTGGGGTGTTGGCGATTTTGTTCAAATAAATTTAAAAAAAGCCCATTTAAACTATAACCGAAAGTGATAAGGCCAAATCTTGCTCCCACACCTGCAAAGAGACCTCGAAATCCTGTATTTTGTACAACCAACCTTAGCAAAGGAATGATACCCTTTGTGGCTCCAGTTTGATGTTGGGTAAGGGTTTTGACAACATCAAGAGGAGCGCCTACGGCTGCGGCCCCAATTGCTGGTGCTAATGAGGTAAAGGCAACAGACATCAATGGATAATCTTGCTTATACGGTTTTGCTATAAAGTCTGCCCATGGCTTAACTGAAAAAAATGCAACATTCATTAATGTTTTCTTCGCAACTGTGACCGGTAAGCCACGGTAAAGTTCACTTGTGAATCCTGCAAAATATCTTGGCAAGCTATTGTGATTTTGTTGAGAATATATTTGTTTTAAAAAACCAAAAAATTTAATATTACCATCTTGTGCGAGTCTTAAAGTTTTATAACGTTCAACAGGGCCAGCAATCGTTGGATC
>JBFXKR010000065.1:0-7312 GCA_050173595.1 Candidatus Berkiella sp. | reverse complement strand
AAGACGGGTATTCATTTCCATAAAATAAAAATGATTATCGTTTGTATACAAAAATTCAATGGTGCCAGCGCCAAGGTAATCAATGGCATTAGCGGCATTTATCGCAGCGCTATAAAGCTTTTGTTTAATATTATCAGGAATATCAATAGCGGGGGATTCTTCAATAATTTTCTGATGTCGGCGTTGTAATGAGCAATCTCTTTCAAATAAGTGTACACAGTTGCCAAAGCTGTCGCGAAATATTTGAACTTCAATATGACGCGATTGGCTTAAGTACTTTTCAAGAAATAAAGCATCATTACCAAAACTGGATAGGCTTTCTCTTTTAGCAGATTCAATAGCATCGCGTAGCTGGGCTTCTTGATGTACAACTCTCATCCCTTTACCACCGCCACCAAAAGCAGCTTTGATCATAATCGGATATCCGATCTTATTTGCTTCTTTTAGTAGCGTTTCTGGAGATTGATCTTTACCCATATAGCCTGGGACACAAGGCACCAAGGCTTTGCTCATGATAGCTTTAGCTTCATCTTTTACAGCCATTTTGCGAATGGCATCACTTGAAGGACCGACAAATATAATCCCATTCTTTTCGCACTCTTTGGCAAAAGTGGCATTCTCAGACAAAAAGCCATAGCCTGGGTGAATCGCATCAGCATGGGCTAATTTGGCAACCTTCAGAATGTTTTGGATGTTAAGGTAGCTTTTCTCAACACTTGCTTCCCCGACGCAATATGCCTCATCAGCTAATTGACAGTGCAGGGCGCCACTGTCTGGGGTTGCATAAATGGCGATAGTTTTAATGTTTAATTGCTTTGCCGTTTTAATGATACGACAGGCTATCTCGCCACGATTCGCTATCAGTAATGTTTTAATGTTGTTCATGAAGATTTACACCAAGCTGGCTTTCGCTTTTCAAGAAAAGCGCTTAAACCCTCTTGTCCCTCTGCACTTGAACGCATTTCAACCAGTTTATTGACTGTAATACTGGCGATTTCAGGCGCAAGGGGTAGCCGGTTCATGAGGGCGTTCACGGCTTTTAGTGCGTTGGGACCATTTTGTAATAATAACTGGATGATGTTTTGCGTAGTTGTTTCCAACATCTCTGGTGTAACCACATCATGTACCAAGCCAAGATCTTTCGCCCTTTGAGCATCAAACGTTTGCGCACTTAAAAAATAACTTCTTGCATGTCTTTGTCCGATAGCATTGATTACAAATGGACTGATGATGGCAGGAATAAGGCCAAGCTTTACTTCAGAAAAGCAAATTTGAACATTATTAGAGGCAATCGCAATATTGGAACAAGCAATAAGGCCAACACCACCGCCATAAGCATTTCCTTGAACCATGGCAATGGTTGGTTTAGGACAATAATAGATGGTATGCATCAGTTCATGCAATGCACCGGCATCACGTAAATTTTCATCCACCGAAAATTTGGCCATTTTGCGCATCCAAGCTAAATCTGCCCCTGCGCAAAAGCTTTTTCCTAAACTTTTTAATAGCACAATTTTGACAAAAGGACTTTGCTCCATTTGCTTATAAGCTGCGGTGAGGTTATGTACGGTATTTTCATCAAAAGCATTATGGCGCTCTGGACGGTTAATAATAATAATACCCACACCATCGTTTTGGATCTCAGTTAATACATCCTTTTCATCAGAAGGCGTTGTCATATTCTAAATACTCCATAGTGCGTTTCTTCAATGGGGGCATTTAAACAAGCCCCAAGCGCTAAACCTAAAATATCGCGGGTATCAATGGGATCTATCACGCCATCATCCCATAGTCTTGCACTGGAATAATAAGGGTGCCCTTGATTATCATATTGCTGCGCGATTTTTTGCATAAACTGCGCTTGTTCCTCTTTGTCCCATTGTTGTTTTGCTTTTTGCATTTTTGCTAATTTTACTTGCGCTAAAACACTGGCTGCTTGCTCTCCGCCCATGACGGAAATTCTGGCATTGGGCCACATCCATAAAAAGCGAGGATCATAAGCGCGTCCACACATCCCATAATTACCCGCCCCAAAACTGCCGCCAACGATAACGGTTAGCTTGGGTACTTTTGCACAGGCAACGGCCGTCACCATTTTGGCGCCATCTTTGGCGATACCGCCTGCTTCATATTTTTTCCCAACCATAAAGCCATTAATATTTTGTAAAAATACCAAAGGTATTTTGCGTTGAGTGCATAATTCAATAAAGTGCGTTCCTTTTTGTGCAGATTCGCTAAACAAAATACCATTGTTGGCCAAGATCCCAACCGGATAGCCATGGATATGTGCAAAACCACAAATTAAGGTAGTGCCATAGAGTGCTTTAAAATCATGAAACTCAGAGTTATCGACAATTCTGGCAATGATCTCTTTCATATCCATCGGCGTGCGTAATGATTCTGGAATAAGCCCATAGATTTCATGCCTATCATATAACGGTGGTTTAGGTGCTTGTAAGGGAATGCTTATTCCTTTCTTTTTAGCAAGATGCTTTATGCAGTCTCTGGCAATTAATAAGGCATGCTCATCATTTTGAGCGTAATGATCGGCAACGCCTGATATACGACAATGTACATCAGCGCCACCTAGTTCTTCAGCAGTGACATCTTCGCCAGTTGCCGCTTTAACCAGCGGGGGGCCAGCTAAAAAGATGGTTGCTTGTTCTTTGACCATGATGCTCTCATCACTCATGGCAGGCACGTAGGCACCCCCGGCGGTACAAGATCCCATGACAACTGCTATTTGTGGTATGCCAAGGCTAGACATATTGGCTTGATTGAAAAAAATTCGACCAAAGTCATCTTTATCAGGAAAAACTTCATCTTGATGAGGCAAATTTGCACCACCAGAATCCACAAGATAAACACAGGGTAAATGATTTTCTTGCGCTATGGTTTGCGCTCTTAAATGTTTTTTTACTGTAATCGGATAATAGGTGCCGCCTTTAACGGTTGCATCGTTCACAATCAGCATGCATTCGCGGCCATGGATGCGGCCAATACCGGTGATGATACCGCCACAAGGGATCTCTTCATCATACAGTTCATAGCCTGCTAGTGCGCTAAGCTCTAAAAAGGCAGAGCCAGGATCAAGTAGTTTATTGATTCTTTCTCTTGGCAGTAATTTACCGCGGGATTGGTGTAATGCTTGGGTTTGTGCGCCACCGCCTTGAGCGAGTTTTTGCGTTAACTCTTTTAATGCATTCACTTGTATCAAAATTTTTTGGCTATTGTTAACAAACTCTGGCGTTTTTACATTAAGGTTACTTTTCATATCACTATCCTTGGATTTCAATGGCCATTGCTGTTGCCTCGCCACCACCAATACATAATGCGGCTATTCCACGTTTTAGTCCTGCTCTTTTAAGGGCATAAATTAACGTTGTGACAATACGAGCACCGCTTGCGCCAATAGGGTGTCCTAAAGCACAGGCGCCGCCATGGATATTTATTTTATCATGGGGGATATCTAATTCTTTCATGGCAGCCATGGCGACCACGGCAAAGGCTTCGTTGATTTCAAATAAATCAACATCTGTTATTTTCCAGTTTATTTTGCGAAGTAATTTTACAATGGCCCCCACAGGTGCAGTGGTAAACCAACTGGGATCTTGAGCGAAGGTGGCATAGTCAATAATCGTTGCAAGCGGGGCAAGATTACGGCTGGATGCCTCACTTTGCAGCATCAAAAGGTGGGCCGCTGCGCCATCTGAAATACCACTTGAATTGGCGGCCGTCACGGTTCCATCTTCCTTAAAGGCAGGTTTTAAGGTTGGGATCTTTTGTGGCATCGCTTTGCCTGGCAGCTCATCATCAAGAATGTGAGTTTCACCTGTTTTAGCTTTAAGTGTCACGGTGGCTATTTCATCTTTGAAATAACCATTTTTGATGGCGAGTTGTGCACGATTTAAGGATTCAAGTGCAAACTCATCTTGTGCTTTTCGAGAGAATTCAAATTTGCTCGCACAAAGCTCTGCAAAGACGCCCATCAACTTACCTTTGTCATAAGCATCTTCTAAACCATCTAAGAACATATGATCATAAACAGTGTTATGTCCCATGCGATAGCCACTGCGAGCTTTCGTTAAAAGATAAGGCGCATTGGTCATACTTTCCATGCCGCCGGCAAGAACGACCTTTTGGCTTTTTGCTAACAGTAAATCTGCGCCAAACATGATGGCTTTCATGCCTGAGCCACACATTTTATTAATGGTAGTGCAGCCAACGCTGTTAGGAATTTTAGCAAAGAGGGAGGCTTGCCTTGCTGGCGCTTGTCCAATGCCTGCGCTTAATACACAGCCAATAATTACTTCATCAATATGTGCTTTATCGACTAAATCTTGTATCGTGGCATCGATGGCAAACTGCATGAGTTGTGGAGAGCTTAATGTAGAAAAGCAACCTTGCAGTTGCCCAATAGGCGTTCTTTTCGTGGCAACAATCACAACCTTATCCGTACTCACATCGATTCCTTATTTGGTTTCTTCAAACAATTCACGACCAATCACAATGCGGCGGATTTCAGAGGTGCCTGCACCAATTTCATACAATTTTGCATCTCGTAAAAACCGACCTGTTGGAAATTCATTGATGTAGCCATTGCCGCCCAAGCATTGAATGGCTTGCAAAGCTATTTGGGTGGCATTTTCTGATGTATATAAGATTGCGGCTGCAGCATCTTTATTCGAAAGCGTTTTTGTCTCATCAGCTGTTTGGGCTAAGGAATACAAAAAGGCACGACTTGCGTTAGTGATAGTATACATATCGGCTATTTTGCCTTGAATAAATTGGAACTCACCGATAGCTTTGCCAAATTGCTTTCTTTCATGAACATAAGGTATCACAACATCAAGACAAGCTTGCATAATACCAAGCGGCCCTGCTGCTAAAATCAATCTTTCATAATTTAAGCCGCTCATTAAAACACCTGCGCCTTCATTACGTTTGCCCAAAATATTTTCTTTGGGCACGATGCAATTATCAAAGACTAATTCGCAAGTGTTTGAACCACGCATCCCTAATTTGTCGAGCTTTTGGGCAACTTTAAACCCTTCAAAAGTATTTTCAATAATAAAAGCTGTTATGCCTTTTGAACCTTTATCTTTTTCAGTGCGTGCATAAACCACAATCACATTGGCATCAGGACCATTGGTGATCCACATTTTACTGCCATTTAAAATAAACTTATCGCCTTGTTCTATTGCACTTAAAGATAAGCTCATTACATCAGAGCCGCTGCCCGTTTCACTCATGGCAAGTGCGCCAACATGTTCACCCCTAATCAGCTTAGGTAAATAACGTTGTTTTTGTTCTTCTGTACCATTGCGGTGAATTTGGTTGACACATAAATTTGAATGTGCGCCATAACTTAATCCTACGGAGCCAGATGCTCGACTGATTTCCTCCATGGCGATAACATGCTCAAGATAACCCAGCTGCGTGCCACCATATTGTTCATTAACCGTGATCCCAAGCAATCCTAATTGCCCCATTTTCTGCCAAAGTTGATTAGGAAATTGATTAGATTCATCTATTTTGTGTGCAAGTGGCGCGATTTCTTTTTGAGCAAATTGAGATACAGTGTTACGGATGAGTGCGGCGGTGTCATTGATCAATGGGAACATAGACGTTTTCCTGTCAACCATCTTATTATTAAGTATCAACATACTACTAAAATTATGCCGCTTAACAAAGGAACAATAGATGAAAATACAAGACAGCGTGGCCGTTATAGCGGGAGGTGGATCTGGTATGGGGGCCGCCGTATGTAGGTATTTAGCTGAGCAAGGTGCAAAAGTAGTTATTCTTGATCAAAATGAAAATGCTGCGGTGCAGCTGGCGCAGCAAACGCAGGGATTAGCAATAGCCTGTGATGTAACCAATGCTGATGAACTTGCGCAAGCCTTTTACAAAATAGAAAAAGCACATGCCAGGGAAATTGCGATTGCAGTAAATTGTGCCGGTATTGCGCCTGCTAAACGTATGGTGGGTAAAGAAGGTCCAATGGATTTAGCCTTTTTTCAAAAGGTCATTAACGTTAATCTTGTGGGTACGTTTAATGTGATGCGATTAGCTGCCGCCAGTATGATGAAATCTCAAGTTGTTGATAAAGGTGAGCGCGGCGTGATAATCAATACTGCTTCTATTGCGGCATTTGAAGGGCAAATTGGCCAAACTGCTTATAGCGCTTCTAAAGCGGGCATTATTGGCATGATGTTACCTGCGGCCAGAGAGCTTGCCAAGTTTGGTATTCGGGTGATGACCATTGCACCTGGTTTAGTGGATACGCCGATGTTACAAGGTTTCACCGATGAAGTTCGCACCTCACTTGCCGAGCAATCCTTATTCCCAAAACGCTTTGCCACACCTGAAGAATTTGCTGATCTGGTCGGACATATTATTAGCAACCCCATGTTAAATGCAGAGGTTATTAGGCTAGATGGCGGTATGCGGATGATTTAGTGTCACCGCTGCCGCGGTTGATACAGGCATGATTTTTTACCCCGCATTCCGGCCTTTGGCCTCCATACGGGGGGAATTTCAACACAGAGCGATAAGCAATAATATATTAATATTTTAATTCGGAGTAACCCAATTCTCGATTTTTAAATTTTTAATTCTCATAAATTCCTTTTCATTATTTGTGACTAAAGTAACATTCATCGATAAGGCATGTGCTGCAATCAGCATATCCATTGCACCTATTGGTTTGCCATTATTTTCTAGATCAGCTCTCAATTTTCCATATAATGATGCAGCAGCCATGTCAAACTCTAAAATTTCTAATGGCATGATAAATTGACTTAGTGCTTCTTCATTTTTGGTTTTATGGGAACTTTTAGCTACCCCATACTCTAATTCAGACAAAGTAATTGTTGAAATACCAATATCACCGATGATCAAAGAATGAAATTTTTTGATAACTAAAGGTGGAGACAGTTTAATGATATAGATACAAATGTTCGTATCTAAAAGATATTTCATAATGGATCTCTTTTTTGTGCTTTTGGTTGTTTTCTTTCTTCTAAAAAATCTGAAGAAAACAAGTTTAAAGATTGTTCCCATTCTTGCCATGGATCTTCATTTATCGGAATTAATACGATATTGTTTCCTTGTTTTTTAATGTATAACTCTTTACCTTTTACTCGAAATTCTTTAGGCAATCTCACCGCCAGGCTTTGACCATTTTGAAATAATTTTGCTTTTTTCATTGTAAAACCTTTCTTAAATTAGTATATTCTAAATAATATATACTTTTATGTTGTTTCTGTCAAATCATTAAATTATATTGCAATCAATGGGTTACATAGAA
>JBFXKR010000064.1:0-7340 GCA_050173595.1 Candidatus Berkiella sp. | reverse complement strand
TAGTGGCGATCAATACATTATTTTTCAAATTCAGGTGCCAGAACCACAAAATGAACAAGACAAAGCACTGTTTGAGGAAATGGCTAAGACCATGCCTTTTAACCCACGAAAAAATTTAGGAGTGTAATTCATGGCAAAACACCCTGTTATTGAAGGCATTATTTTAGATGAATCTGTAACCTATACCATTCATGATCTTTTAGAAATGGAAAATAGTAATGAAGCGATGCTGATTGAGATGCATGAATATGGCATTATTGAGCCACAAGGTGAGACCCAAGAGAAATGGGTATTCACAAGTTGGTCTGTGATACGCTTTAAAAAAGCCGTCCGTTTGCATCATGATTTGGCGATAAACTGGGCTGGTATCGCGCTGGTTTTAGACTTAATAGATGAACGAGATGCATTACATCAACATGTATTGCAACTTAAAAAGCAGCTAGAATAAAACCTATGCGCTAAAAACTTGTTATTTTTCTCGGCTTTACTTTTCGCTTTCCTTTTTCTCGACTTTGATACAAGCCTGGTGTCACTGTTGTGAGAGTTCCTTTTATTTTTCTTGATTCTCTTTTTTCTTGTTTCGTGCGTTCATATTTAGGAAGAAAGACTTTAGATATCTCTTTTTCCTCAAACTTATTAGCAGTTGATTTTGCTGCTGGTTTAGGTTTTGTTTGTTTTTCAATAGCCGCAATTTCTTTAGCGGTCATGGGTTTAGTTTGGCAAGCATTTAGTACGCCTTTCATTCTAATAACGGCTTCAACAATTTCTTTTGGTAACATTGAGTAAGAAAATCGTAGGACTGGTTGGTCAAACATATACATCATTTCGCCAGGGATAGTGTTTAAATCGGTTAAACAATAAAAGGCATTTCTAAAGTCTCGACTTTGATTTAATTGTGTTGTACCAATGTATTTACCTTGGTAATGAGAAAAATCAATAATGAGAAAAAATCCAGATTCAGGTTTAACAACCACTTTAAGACCAGGGATCCCCTTTAAAAGCGCGTCTTGCTCTTTTTGAGAGATCCCAATTGATTTTAGTGTGCTTTTGATTTTTTTAAGTGTATCTTTAGAAGGTTGCTTATTTTGGCCTTGAATTAAAGCCATGGTAAACTCTCTTCTAAAGGTATATTCCTTATTCGTTTCTTCTAAGTACTCTTTTCGTTGGCTTTGAGGCCAATTAAAAATACTATAAAAAGCATCGCGAGTAAAAATATTGGGTGTGTTGTTTGTGCGAAAGATATCTTCGCAAATTGGCTTAATCAACTTTTTGGGGCCCAAAGCATATCCAGCTCTGATGCTGGCTAAAGCGAATTGTTTTGAAAGACCATATAGCGTTAAAGTGCGATGCATTAATGAACTTTTGGCGAAGGTGCCTGGCGATGTTTTGGCATCTGACATGACAATATCGTAGTAGGTGAGATCGTCTATCACTTGTAAGTCATTAAAAGGTGACATGGCCTTTGCTAGCTTATCGATTTCAGATTGTGAGCAAATGTTACCTATTGGCATATGTGGATTCATGTGAAGATAACCGCGAACGCGCTGGCATAAGGGTAGCCTTAATTTATCAAGCCAAAATGATACCTCATCATTTGCAACATGATCATTGATAAGCGCTTTTAAAGCGCTATTATAACTTTCTTGGGCATTATCTATTAAAGAGAAATCTTTGGTTTTATTTGATTTAGCTGCTTTTGAAACCGCACCAATTAGTTTAAGAATTTTCTTTTTGTTAGCAATGTTGATTTTCTTTTCACTTAAATATGCATTCAGTAAAACGCAAGTTAATTGTATATGTTTAAAATAATTATCGATAAGTTTTGCATTTGTGCTTGAAATAATGGATTCAAGCTCAACAGGATTAGGCTTAAAATGATGGTCTTTATTCAGTAAAAGTGGAGCAATGACGCCACCATTTTCTAAAATGGGCTCTGCAAATAGTCCATAGGTAGGTTGCGTCACAATAATGACGTCACCTTTGGTTTTTATAATAGATTGTAAACTGCTTGTAAACAGATGGGTTGTACCGTGCCCGATAACAGAAAATAAATCATTATCATTCTTGGCTTCATAAATGTCTTGCTTAAGCGTTGCGTTTAAGGGAAGTACACCAATTTGCTTGAAGTATTTCTCTGCTGCTTTCACTAAATCTTCTTGTGGGATGTGATTATGGTATTCAGGAAACTGCGAAGGAGGTACTTGTGTAATTTCATCTTCAATTCTTTGGGGGGGCGCAAAAGCACTTGAACCGGTGCTTGCATCAATGCTTTTGTTAGATAATCGAGAAAAGACAGGGTCTACATCTAGTCCTTCACCATTAAGCCATTCCTTTTGCACTATTTCCAACCGCGTTTGCACGCTCCCATCAAGGGTGCAAGGTTGTTTTGAAACAAATTTACTAAAATTTAGGAGCTTTTGTTTGCTACTGCCTGAGGATAAGGACATGGTAATTTTGCTACATCTCGTCAAAAGGTGAAAAAATAATAGCTTAATGAACCAGATAAGTAAATAGCAAAAGGTGGTTAACTCATTGCAAAAAGGCGCTGTCTCGCTAACTGATCAGCAATTTCTAAAGGGGATAAGTTTTCTTTGGCCGCTTTTTCAAAAATCATCAATACTGTGTTATAGATGTTTTCAATATTTTCTCTGGCCATTTGCTCTGTTTGATTATTATATTGTGCACTTACATGTATTAGCCCACCGGCATTGATGACATAATCTGGTGCATACAAGATCCCTTTTTCTTTTAAGCGTTTGGCAAGTTCAGGGGATTCTAATTGGTTGTTTGCACTGCCTGCTATAATTTTCGCATTGATTTCTTCAATGTTGGCAAAACTCACTGCATTGCTTAAAGCGCAGGGAGAATAAACATCAACTGCTTGTTTGTAAATCTCATCTGGTTCAAGAGGTATGGCATGAAATTCATCAGCGCATTGTTCAGTGGTTGAGGGTTTAATATCACTAACAAGAAGCTTAACACCACGTTGATGCAATTCTTTTGCTAAATGATAACCAACATGTCCAACACCACAAATTGCAACTTGCAAGCCATCAAGTTCGCTGCGATTTAGCTTGTGTTTCACCGCTGCTTCAATGCCACGCCTTACACCAATAGCGGTTAATGAGGAGGGATCTTTGACGGTAAAAAGTTGGCCGCTGTTTCCTGTGACAAAAGGGGTGACCGTGCGGATAATATCCATGTCTTCGACACCCGTGCCACTATCTTCAGCAGTAATATAGCGCCCACCTAATTCATGTACAAATTGGCCAAAGCTTCTAAATAATTGTGTTCTATGGGCAATTTCTTGTGATTGTATAATAACAGCTTTACCGCCACCAAAAGGTAAGTTGCTGATTGCTGCTTTAAAGCTCATTCCCTGGGCAAGTCGAATGGCATCAATAATGGCATCCTCAACCTTGGCATAAGGCCGATAACGGCAACCCCCTAATGCAGGGCCAAGCCTTGTGCTGTGAATGGCAATAATTGCAAGCATATTTGAAGATTCATCATGTTTTAGATGTAGGTCGAGCGTTTTAGAGCTAAAAAATTGCGAGAAGACACTAGTATTTTGGATTTCGCTGAAATTTTTGACGGTATTTGATTTCATATACTCTTCTTAATGGTCGATGATTACGTATATAGATATGTTAAGTATTACTGTAGATTTTAACAATCTTATAAGTAAAGTGAGTAAACCATAAATTCACTTGTTATATCTAAAATTGTAATTCAAAAATTGCAAAGCGTGGTAAAAACGAAAAGAGCAATATGATAAATAAAACGCAAATTAGCATTTTAGTTGTTGAGAAAGCAACTAAAGGAGACACGCCCCTTTGGGATTGCGTGAGTGGGCTTGCGTTTGAATCAGATAAGTTTAAGGCTAAGTCTATCAAAGAGGCATTTAAAATTCTCTTAGAGCAAAAAATAGATTGTATCGTTTTGTCTTACAAACTTGACGATGGAGATGCGATTAGTTTTTTAGAGGCTATCAATAACTTAAGCGCCAGAAATATCCCCACTATTGTTGTTGCTGAAAAACAAGATGAGCAGATGGCGATACAAGTCTTTCGAACAGGTGCAAAAGATTTTCTGATTAAAGACTCTGAAGGTCAATATCTAAATAAATTACCCTCTATGGTGCAAAGAGTACTATCTGAGGAGATGCGTTATAAAGAAAATACAAGAATAAGGAAGAATTCAGAGGATATATTATCCAGTGTTACCGAAGGAATCATTGGGATAAATTTAAAGGGCGTCATTACATTTGCAAACCCTTCATCATCTGTGTATTTAAAAAAGCCTTTGGAAAATGTGATGGGAATGCCATTTGAAAATTTTGCACCCCAAATTGATAGCTCATTTATGGAGGCTTTGCAAAAAGCCATGGCGCAAGTTGAATCTACAAATCAAATGGCGTTGGTAGGCCAATATATGCTTGCGTTAGTAGAAAGCGAAGTCACGTCTTTGATAGAGGCTAGTCTTTTTCCAGTCTTTAATGAGCTGTTACATTTAGATGGTTATGTGTTGAGCTTTAAAGATATTACTCAAGCTAAGCATTTAAATGAAGAGCTCAGACATTTATCTGTTCAAGATAATTTAACGGGTTTATTTAATCGAAAAGCATTTTTGCATCGATTAGGGCACGTTATTTCTTATTGCAAACGATATCAAAAGAAGTGTGCTGTGTTGTTCATCGATTTAGACGGATTTAAAGTCATTAATGATGCTTTAGGACACTTGTGCGGAGATGAGATTCTATTAAAAGTCTCAGACAGAATACAATCGGTTATCCGAGAGACGGATGTTTTGGCTCGCGTGGGTGGTGATGAGTTTATGGTATTACTCTCCCATGTGGCGCATCCAAATGATGTGGCGAAAGTAGCATCTAAAATTAATCGTGCCTTACTTCCTGCGATTGAATTAAATAATCAAAAATATTACATTACTGCTAGTATCGGTATCGCATTATACCCTAACGATAGCAGTGATCCTCTCAAATTAGTTCAATATGCCGACTTTGCAATGAGCCTAGTAAAAAAGAGAGGTAAGAATCACTATCAATATTATAAATCTGATCTTAACATTGAAGCTGAAAGAATGATGCGATTATCAAATGAACTGCGTTTTGCTATTTCGTCGGATCAGTTAGATTTATATTTTCATCCTCAGGTGTCTGCTTCAACCGGTGCCTTAATGGGCTTTGAGTCGTTAGTCAGATGGCAGCATCCAGAGCTAGGTCTAATTCCTCCGAACCAATTTATCCCGATTGCAGAAGAGATGGGGTTTATAGGTAACATTGGGCAATGGGTATTGCAAAGGACTTGTGAATGTTATACGGCATGGAAAGAGATGGGATTAGTAAATTTTTCATTAAGCATCAACTTCTCGGTGAATGAATTACAACGTGATGATTTTCTAGATGACATTATTCAATGTATGGAAAAATATGATATTGATCCTCATCGCATTCAGTTTGAAATAACTGAATCAATATTTGTGCATGATGCCAAAAGCATCATTTCCAAGCTGCTAAAGCTAAAACAGAAGGGATTTCAAATAGCCATGGATGACTTTGGAACAGGTTATTCTTGCTTAAGCTATCTTAAAGATTTACCGATTGATATCATTAAAATTGATAGATCGTTTGTCCAAGCCTTGAGTTTGCAAGATAATGAACGTCATAAGGCTATTATTGCCACGATTATTGATTTGGCAAAGCGCTTACACATGGTAACCTTGGCCGAAGGGGTTGAAACACAAGAACAGGCAAACTATTTGGCGGCGCTTGGTTGCGAATATTTGCAAGGTTTTTTATTTGCAAAACCAATGCCATTTGAATTGGCGACCGAATTTATGCAAAGTCGACAAAGCGATATTGCTAAAATGCATCAAATTTATCCCTCAGGTAAAACCACGCATTAAGCCTTTTGATTTTTACAAATTGTCATAATCGGTTCTTAGGCTGCTAGCACTAAAGCATGCTTTCTTGCTATTTTATGCCAACGCAAATAGCCTATTACTGCAAATAGTAAATACATCCAATGCACAGCGCTATGAAATGGTATGCCTTTATAAAGCTGCATCGCTGCCATCATGGCATCTACGATGAACCATAATATCCAACAATGAATATATTTTAAGCATAATAATGCTTGTGCTATTAATGCAAGAGTTGATGTCGTTGCATCCCAATAGGGAATATCAGAGCCAGATTTTTTAAGAATAAAAGAAAACACCAAAATGCCGGCGATTGATATGAGCAATAATTTCGCCATTTGCTTTAAGTTTAAGAAGCGAATATCTTGATAAGTTAACGTTTTTCGTGTCGATGACCAGGAAAAATATCCGTAGATCATGCTCAGAAAGTAAATGCTTTCTAACATCACAGAGCCGTAAATGCCTTTTTGCCAATATAAAATGCAGTTTATAGAAACGGCAGCAATGCCAAATACCCATGCTAAAGATCTTGCTTGGGCAAAATAATAAGTACAAATTAAAGATAGGCCTGCGCCTATGGGATCGAGCCAGTTCATGTTACTCCCTTCGCTAGCATTATCTAGATCAGGTTATATGGGTATGAAAGTTTTTTGAAATGAAAGACAAGCTCAATAAAAGTTATTTTTAAAGTCTGCCTATCACTTCAAAATCCAAATCATTCTCAGCCGCTACTTAACAAAGCAAAGTAGCTAGCACCCCAGTTAAAGGTGAAGGGCAATTTTAAAAGAATGTGACTAAAAGTCAAGAATTACCAGAACATTACCAGCAAAAAAGCACCCAACAGTAAGCGGTAGCATACAAAAGGAAGCATCCCAATATTGCGAATCAGCGAAAAGAATAGTCGTATACAACAGTAAGCACTGATAGCGGCAAAAGCAATACCGATAGTTAGATGTATCCAATTAACGGCGTTGTGGGTGGTTGCGATTTTGTAGCCTTCATAAGTGCCAGCCATCACAATAACCGGAATGGAAAGTAAAAACGAGAATTTGGCTGCGCTTTTGCGGTTTAATCCTAGCGACAGACCCGCTGTCAGGGTAATGCCAGAGCGAGAAGTGCCAGGGATCAGTGCAAGTGTTTGCGCAAGGCCTATGATCAAGGCATCTTTGAAGCCGAGTTTGCTCAGCTTTTTCTTATGAGTAAGAAAAGTATCACTTGCAAAAAGTAAAATACCAAATCCGATAGTTGAGCAGGCAATGACAATGGGAGAGCGCAGCACGGTCGCAATATAGTCATGTGCTAAGAAACCGATCAGCGCGATGGGAATAGAAGCGAGAATCAGTTGCCAAGCAAGCATACTGTAAATTCTCGAAGGTCTTCCAATAAGTGATCGCCAAAAA
>JBFXKR010000063.1:0-7394 GCA_050173595.1 Candidatus Berkiella sp. | reverse complement strand
GGCGTGAATTATTTTTATCGACCTTCAGATTCACCCTACCTTCAACCAGGAATAGGGATTGAAGGCATGATGCCTTATTTTATAGAAACTGATTTAAGAGCTTATTTTCATGAAGGTAGCTTTAAAGCAGATCTTGAATTTATGAGAGACACGCAGATTACCAATAATTTCTTTATCAAAACAGCTATTCGCGGCATTTTAGCAACTCAATCCGTATTAGAAGATGAGATTGGTAGTGGCTTAAATCAAATGCGCTATATGATAGCGCCATTTTATCGGGTAGCACCTGGATTAAATTTTGTGGTCGAGTATGAGTATGAAAGAAGTCATGGTGTACTAAAAAGGTATCTACAAAACCAAGCAGAATCCACAATCCAAAACACAGTCACTTTTGGTTTAGAAGCTATATTCTAAACATGCTCAAAGTAAGTTGATGCAATTTTTAGCATTTGCCATTAGCAAAGGAGCCTTTTAGTCAGTTTGGTAGCCTTACGACAATTTGACAGCTTAATCTATTAACAGCATAATCCCGGCCTTGTGCGCCCGTAGCTCAGCTGGATAGAGTAACTGGCTTCGAACCAGTTGGTCGGGAGTTCGAATCTCTCCGGGCGCGCCATAAAAGCTTATCTTCTTTATGTCATCTCACTGACCACCAATATTAAAACCGCATTGGCACCGTTTCTACGCGTATCTATGTACAAGCCTTCATTGAATTGTTAACCCTACCCTTTCAGGCCTCTTTAAAACTCGATATAGTGTTTGAGATTAAGGAGAAATTGAATGACAAAGCGCAAGGTTTTGATAGTGGGAGCAGGCATTGCCGGTCTTAGCCTGGCGAATGCCTTTGAGCAGTTTTGCAAAACGTCTGTTGACTATAAAGTGATAGAAAGGCAGACCGAATTCAAGCCCCAAGGGGCGGGAATTGCCCTGCCAGCCAATGCGCTGTGCGCTTTACATGAAATCAACTTAGATCAAAAAGTCTATCAAAATGCTTTTCACGTTCAAAAAATTATCTTCACAGATGATAAATTACAAGAACTGAGTTCACGCCCAACGGATGATTTGCACCCTAAAAAGTTTGGATTTTATGGCATTACCCGTGCAAAATTACATGACATTCTCTTAAGTCCTCAAATACAAAATCATATTCATATGGGTTTAACTGTTAGTGAACTAGAAGAGGATAAAGGGAAAGTACATGTCACCTTCAATGATGGTTCACAAGAAAGTTTTGATCTTGTCGTTGGTGCAGATGGGATCCGCTCTAGTGTTCGCCATCTCTCGCATCATGACATCGATGAACCACCTCTTTCTTTGGGGATCACCAACTGGCGATTGTTGCTCAAAAGATCGCCAACCCTTGCGCAACCAACTTATGTTTTGGGAACTGGCTCTATTTTCTTATTGTTCCCTGTGAGCGAAAAAGAAATGTATTGTTATGCTGGTGTATTAACCCCACCCAAAGGCATTTCAGAAGATGAGAGAAAATCTATACACTTTATGAAATCTCATTTTGAGCACATTGGGAAAGAAGTTAAATTTGCCATCGATCAAATTATCGATCCACAACAACTGATTCCTGATCAACTAGAAACGGTTCGTGAAGTAAAAACACATTCTAAGGACATGAATAATATTATTTTTATAGGCGATTGCGCACATGCTTGTGCACCTACTTATCAACAAGGTGGTGCTATGAGCATTGAGGATGCGGTAATTGTCGCTAAACTACTTGATGCTTTTAGCGCACTACCTAATGAACAAATCATCAAATTTTACGATGACTTTCGCTTTAAACCAATTCAAGAAATACAAACGCTATCAAATTTTGTATTACAACGCTCTGTCCAGGCAATAGATCCACAATCAATTGAAGCGCGAAACCAAAAGGTACGCCAAGATGGGCCGTTTAATGTAACTTTTTGGAGAGAATTTCTCAAAACAGATGTTTTTGATGAGCTAGACAATTTTATTCGCACACGTTTAAATTAACAAGGAGGTTATTCATGCAACAGTTAACACCAAGTGAAGTTTCACAAGTTTCAGGAGCAAATGGGTTTAACTTGATATTTGTTTCCATCGATGTACCAACCCCCAGCTTATCTCCTGCCATTAGTGATTTAGTGTCAAGATTAATGAGCGGACAAATGAATGCAGGTGCCTTTGCACAAGCCTTAACTGAAGCTGGCGGTAGTTTAGTGCAATATATGACCATAACGCCTTCTTGCCAAGGCCCATTTGATGGCCCAATTCCAGTTAATTGTTTGCCATAAACACTTTAATTGATATGCTTTTGCCTTCACATCTGTGCAGGCAAAAGTACCCTTTTTTAGTATCTACACCAATATATCGTTGTACTATCTGCTGTTAGCTACCATTGATCTCCTTTTCATAGTCGATGCAATCAACATTAATTTATAATGCCCCATCCATATTAATGCCTGAGTAATAACAATATGTTAATCGCTATGTCAACGATTCATTATTGGCTTAATAGTACGCTTTGCTTACCTACGGTTGGTAAAAGAGCCACCATACAAAAGCAAGAAGCTCTTTGCAAACTCCCTACTTTACACAAAGCTGCAAAGAACGGCGACAAAGCAATGTTAATTAATTTAATTTCAAAAGGAAGTAACATTCACCAGCCTTGCCATCAAGGCTATTCCCTACTACATCATGCTTGTAGCAATGGTCAGGTTGAATGTGTTCAATACTTAATTCAATCAGGTTCCCAAATAGATGCAACAGCATCAGGTGGCATCACACCTTTGCATAAAGCTATTTATGCAGGCTGCCTTGAATCGGTTAAGCATTTATTAACATCCGGCGCAAATGTTAACAAAACAGATTGCACCGGACATACGCCTTTGCACGGTGCTGCCAGATTTGGCTATTTACAGATTGTTTCAACGCTGCTTAATCATGGCGCAAACTTGGATGCTAAAGATGATTATGGATATACCCCACTTGATGAAGCCATTAAATATAAACAACGTAAAACAATTATATTTTTGTTAGACTTGCTTTCTTAAAATCGCTGTTTCACTTTTAAAAGGCGAGCCTGGAACATAACCATAAAATCTTTGTATAAGAAGATTATTGTTCTTTAGCGCCGATTGATAACGCTTTCTATTCGAATTATCAAAAACAATAATCCCGCCAGGTTTTAAATATTGTAAGCTTGTTTCTAAACAATCACTTCTGCAACGACCATCTATGATGATGATGTCGAAAACGCTTTCATATGTTTTAATTGATTCAACATATGTTTTAAAAGAAGCATTGGGTACTTTCACAGAATGATATTTATCTATTTTATTTTCTGGCGTTTGCAAACTAAGACTTACATCAGGAAAAGCTGATAGTTTCGTTTTTAACTTTTGGTACCATAAACCATCATGCTCAATTGCAATCACCTTGTCGCACCGCTTCGCAAGCCAAATTGTGCTTGCTCCACTACCGTATTCAAATACGACAGGTTTATAGTTTAGGTTTTTGATATAGTCTTCGATTTCTGATATCGCTTGGTATGTCCACCAAGGAACATCTAGTTGGATCATATCATCTAGCTGATGAATTGCTAACAGCGATCTAAGATAATGAAAACGTTGCGATGAGGTGGCCAGTTTATCAAGCTTCTTGAGCAACCCTAAAGCATGCAAACACTTTTTTATGAAACGCATAAAGCCAATATAACTTTCTTTTAACCATGTCGGCGAGCTTTCAATTGCATTTTCAACACGCTGATTGTTATTTTTCATCAGTAAATGAAAATTATTCTTTTGCTCTAATGGCTAATACATCACAATCAGCATGATGCATAATGCCATCAGCTGTTGAGCCTAGCAACAAACTGATCCCATGCCTACCATGTCCACCTACGATGATGAGATCTACATTTAAAGCCTTGGCCTTCTCTAGAACAATTTTTTGTGCAGGTCCATTGGCAATCATTTGGCAATCGCTTGGAATACCATATTTTTGTGATAAATCTGATAAAGCTTTTTTGGCTTCTTGTTCAATTTGTTGCTCTACTTCCATAATGAGTTGATAGCCTTGAGCTGCACCATAGGCGTGAATGCCTTCTACACAATGGATAATATAAAGCTTGGCATCTCGCTCTTTAGCAAAATCAACGGCGCGTTTTGCAGTGTATTCATCATAGGCTGGATGCAAATCTACAGCCAATAAAATAGTGTTATAGGTTGCCATGTTCTTTCCTGATATGATTACTACCGAAATTTACATTAGCATATCTTTGTTATGTTCCTCAAACACAGATAGGTTGTTGGGAAGTCAACTTGGCAATATGAAGTTGCTTGCAAAGTTATGTTTATATAGTTAGCATTTTTGCTAGGGATAATTTAAAAAGGAATTCAGATGACGACTCGCCCCGTCTACATCGCAGGGGGAATACGCACCCCTTTTGTCAAATCTATGACAAATTACCGCCACGTTACCACACAAGAGCTGATGACAGCTTCTTTAGAAGCATTAGTAAACAAATTCAGTTTACAAGAAAGAATTCTTGGCGATGTCAGCTTAGGTGCTGTGATGAACAGCTCAAATAACTGGAATTTAGCAAGAGAATGCGTACTGGGTACCACACTCTCGCCGCACACCCCTGGGTTCACCCTGCAAAGAGCCTGTGGCACCAGTCTAGAAAGCACACTATTGATTGCTTTAAAAATTGCCAACCACCAAATTGAATGTGGTATTGCAGGGGGCGTAGATACTAACAGCGATTTACCTTTAATGACCAGCCGAGATCTTGCTCAAAAATTACTTGATTTAAATCAAGCCAAAAATACATGGCAAAAAATAAAAGCTTTAAGCAAAATAAAACTTCGCGATTTCAAACCAGTGATACCAGCAGTGGTCGAGCCAAGAACTCACCTTTCGATGGGAGAACATTGTGAAGCAATGGTACAAGAATGGGAAATCTCACGTGCACTACAAGATGAATTAGCTTTTATAAGCCATACGCTTGGCGTCAAAGCTTATCAAGAAGGATTTTATAGTGATTTAGTTTTTGAATTTAAAGAGCTGTCTCAAGATGGTACCTTACGGATGTCTCCTAGCCTTGAAAAACTAAGCGCACTAAAACCAGTTTTTGATAAAGGCGATGAAGGCACACTAACCGCAGGCAATAGTAGCCCTCTCACCGATGGCTCTGCGGCTGTGTTTTTAACAAGCGAGCCTTATGCAAGAGAAAATAGTCATCCGCCCTTAGCGCGCTTTGTCGATGCGCAAGTGTCTGCCATAGATTTTGTCGGTGGGGAAGGATTGTTAATGGCACCGACCATCGCTGTGAGTGAATTACTACAAAGACATCATCTTACTTTACAAGATTTTGACTTTTACGAAATTCATGAAGCATTCACGGGTCAAGTATTATGCACCCTTAAAGCTTGGGAAAGTGATAGCTACTGCAAAAATGTATTAAAGCGCGAGAAAGCTTTGGGCCCTATTGATAGACAAAAGATGAATATCAAAGGTGGCAGTGTCGCATTAGGTCACCCCTTTGCCGCAACCGGTGCCAGAATCGTTGTATCGTTAGCTAAAATGCTTCACCAAAACAAAAAGGGACGTGGATTGATCTCTATTTGCACGGCAGGTGGCATGGGTGTGGCGGCAATCTTAGAAGCGATATAAGCATTAACTATCGAGCGCTTCCCATCGTTCATAGGCTTGCTCAAGTTCTTTTTTAAGGCGAGCAATGGTTATATTTATTTGCTCAATTTCATCTTTGGGTTTACTGTAAAAATCTGGCAAACACATGCCAGCTTCAATTTCACTGATTTGTGCTTCAAGTTTTTCTATTAATGCAGGCAGTGCTGTTAATTCCTTTTGCTCATTGTAACTTAACTTTTTGGGTGCACTATCAGTTGGCGCAGATTTAGATCGTGTTTCCTTTTTATCTTTTGAAGGGGCTTCTTTTTGCTTTGGCTGTTGTTTGGCTAAGTCTTTTGATCTTTGCAGGTGATCGCTATAACCGCCAACATTAATTGAAATATGATTATCTTCATCAAAGGCAATACAGTGTGTTGCGATGTTATCAATAAATTCTCTATCATGGCTTATGATTATGACGGTGCCCTGATAGTTAAGCAATAATGTTTCAAGTACGTCTAATGATTCAATATCAAGATCATTGGTTGGCTCATCTAAAACTAACACATTCGCGGGTTTTGCAAATAATTTTGCTAACATTAAGTATTTTGTTCTCCCCCAGAAAGCGTTCGGGTAATAGCGCGACACTTGCTTGGCGAAAACAAGAAATCACCAAGATACCCTATCACATGTTTTTTCTTGCCTTGAATTTCGATGCTATCGTCGCCTTGAGCAACGTTGTACATCACAATTTCATCAGGGTTGAGATGTTCTCGGTTTTGATCAAAAAACGCTATTTGGTTCACCGGGCTTTGTTTTACCGTGCCTTTATTTGGCTTTAATTGGCCAATCAGTAATTTTAACAAGGTCGTTTTACCTGAGCCATTTTGGCCCACGATGGCAATTTTATCTCCTCGTTGGATATTAAATGAAAAATCTTTGATTAACATTTTATCGGTGTATCCAAAGGAGATTTCATTTGCTTGAATGACCATTTTACCGCCCATGACGGGATCGTTCACTTCAAATTTTGGTTTATCTTTAATAGTACGGCGCAATTTTCTTTCTTCACGTAATGCTTTTAGCGCACGAACACGACCTTCATTACGGGTTCTTCTTGCTTTGATACCTTGGCGGATCCAAATTTCTTCATCAGAGAGCTTTTTATCAAACAACTCATTTTGCCTTTCTTCGGCTAATAGTGCCTGCTCTTTACGAACAAGATAAGTATCATAGTCCGCAGGGTAGGAAGTCAGTTTGCCTCTATCAAGCTCAATAATGCGTGTGGCTAATTTACGTAGCAAAGCCCTGTCGTGGGTAATGAAGATAATGGTCTTAGGATAATTGAGTAGCATTTTCTCTAACCATTCAATTGCATTAAGATCTAAATGGTTAGTAGGTTCATCTAACAGTAAAATATCAGGCTCTTGCACCAATGCTTGAGCCAAACCAACGCGACGACGCCACCCGCCTGATAACTCAGACATTTTTTTGTCTTGGGGTAAGTTTAGTTCTTGCATCACTCTTTCAATGCGCTGTTGAATTTGCCAACCCTCACGCTGATCAATTTGCTGTTGCAACATGGTGACACGATTCATCCATGCTTCATCATGATTGTCTGTCTGAGCCAATAGATTGTGATATTCGATTAAAATATTGCTCAAGTCTGCTAAGCCTTGGGCAACTGTTTCAAAAACGGTCGATTCATTTGCCGGTGGTAAGTCCTGAGAAAGCATTGACACTCTTAAAAAACTGGGCCTGATGATTTCGCCACTATCTGC
>JBFXKR010000062.1:0-7448 GCA_050173595.1 Candidatus Berkiella sp. | reverse complement strand
GCTTATAGATCGTCTTCGCAAAGGTAGACTTTGCTGTTGCTGTGTTTGAGGTGTTTGTGGTGGTGGTGGTGGTTGTTGTAGCGGTCCATTGGGATGACTCATCTCTCGCATTAATTGCGCTCTATTTGCAAGATTACCTAGCGCTGGTGTTTTATATGCTTTTAAATCTGAGAATATTTTTGATCTACATAGCAATTTCAACTCTTGCAATTTGGAAAGAGGTATTTGAACAACCTTTGCGTCTTTATCATTTGGGCTCTTGTGTACTCCATCGATTTTCTCATCATCCATAAAATTAATAAAAGCTTCTGCTTCATCTTCATCATCAAAATGCAAATTAATATTTTCATTATCAATTTGAAGATCTTTTAAACTTAAAGATTGTAAATCTTCTTGGGTTTTCATCATCATTTTAATGACAATCATAAGCTCTTTGGGATCAGAACCTTGTGTGCTCATACAAATTTCCACCTACGCCATTTACTGGTAAGACAATCTGGCTTTCTACTTAGTTCAATTAGGTGAAATTACACGCATTGTCTTGCATTCAATTTTCAATTTCAGTATTTTGCCTGTTCAATATTTACATGGGATGAAATCATGCGAGAGCTAAATGTAGTTGAAACCTAAGCTGTCTGAGGCGGTGTTGAGTTTGCATTCTTTCTTAGTATTCTTTCTGGTGCCAAGGGTTGTAGTGAAGGCAATACCATTATCTATTCTGGTCTTTGGGGTGGATTTTTAGGTTCTTTGGTTGGTTTGCCATTTTTTATCGTTGGTGCTGTTGTCACAACACCGATTGGTTTTATGCTTGGTGCAGCTTAATGTTTTATTGGATATAAAATCGGCTCTTTATTTTATCATGGCGATAATAAAAACGTTGTCGTCACTCACGTGCGTTAAGATTTCGCGCTTTATTTTGTGCCTTATCAACTTGATTTGGCACAAATGATTGCCTTGATATTTTTAAAACAAACTGTTGAACAATGGCAAAATTAATCGTAACATAGCCTTGTTCTTTAATATGGACTTGATCACAAGACAGGTACCGACAATGTTAATTATCGGCAATGGCCGCATGGCTACGCATTTTAGTTATTACTTATCTTTATTGCATATACCATTTTTACAATGGTCTCGCAAAACTCACCATCTTTGTCAATTACCATCCCTCATTCAGCAAGCAACACACATCGTTCTGTTAATTTCTGATAGCGCCATCCCTACGTTTTTAAATAACTTTAAAATAGAAAATAAAATCATCATTCATTTTTCAGGATTATTATCGATTCCTGGCATTTATAGTGCTCATCCCTTAATGACTTTCACCCATGATCTTTATAAAAAGGAATGCTATCAACAAATCCCATTTATTCTTGAAGAAGGATCTTTACCTATAGCAAAATTATTGCCAAAAATACCGAACCAAGCATATTACATTCCCTCTCATCTCAAAGATTTTTATCATGCGCTTTGCGTAATAAGTAATAATTTTTCTTGTCTTTTATGGCAAAAACTCTTTCAAGAGATAAAAAACACATTTCATTTACCACAAGAAATTATATTACCATTTTTACAACAAAGCTTTCACAATCTTCAAAAAAACCCTCATGGCTCCTTAACCGGCCCATTAGCCAGAGGAGATTTTAATACGATTAACAAACATCTTTTAGCTTTAAAAAATGATGATTTTCAAGATATCTATCAAGCATTTGTAAACTACTATAAAACACAACAAAGGGGTATTGAATGAACATTTTTGATTGGCAACAGATGAAACAAAATAATCAAAAAATCAGCATGGTAACCTGTTATGATTTTTGGTCGGCACAAATCATTGCACAAAGTAATATTGATTGCATTTTAGTGGGCGATTCGGCCGCAATGGTAATGCATGGCCATAAAACCACCTTGCCTGCCACCATCGATATGATGATTTCACACTGCAATGCTGTTGTGAAAGGTGCTCCAAACAAGTTTATTATTGGTGATATGCCCTTTTGTTCATATCGCAAAAGTTTAGATTACACCATGAATGCTATCGATGCCATCATGAAAGCAGGCGCTCATGCGATTAAACTTGAGGGCGCTGGAGATAATATTCCGATTATTGAGCATATTGTTCGCTCAGGCGTGCCTGTGATGGGACACCTAGGCTTAACACCACAATCTATACATGCTTTAGGCGGTTTTAAAGTTCAGGGGAAAACGCACAGTGCTGCGACGCAAATCTTAGCACAAGCACAATCATTACAAAATGCGGGTTGTTTTGCGTTAGTCTTAGAGTGCGTACCTTATAAGCTCGCTAAAGCAATTACCGATAACTTAAGCATACCAACGATAGGTATTGGCGCAGGCCCCTATACCAGTGGACAAGTGCTGGTGCTACAAGATCTACTTGGACTTATCCATCATAAACCTAAGTTTTTAAAAACCTATGCTCAAGGCTTTGATCTTTTTAAATCATCTTTGAATCAATTTAATGACGATGTCAAAAGCATTAGCTTTCCTAACATTCAAGAGCACTGCTATGAGGCATGATAATGCAAGTATTTAATTCTATTCATGCTTGGCGAGAGTTTAGAAAAAGCTTAAATGCTCATTCGATTGGCTTTGTGCCAACTATGGGTAATTTACATGCAGGCCATGAAAGCTTAATAGCACAAGCCAAAGCGCAAAATCAGTGTACAGTGCTTAGTATATTTATCAACCCTACCCAATTTAATGATAAAAATGATTTTAATCATTATCCTAAAACGCTTGATCAAGATTTAGCGCTAGCTCAGAAAATGGAAGTAGATTGTGTTCTTGTACCTTCAACAGAAGAAATGTACCCTGATTTTCACTATCAGGTGAAAGAAAATTGTATTAGCACTATTTTAGAAGGAAAATATCGTCCAGGTCATTTTGAAGGCATGTTAACAGTAGTGCTCAAACTATTGATGCTGATAAGGCCTCAAAAAGCATACTTTGGCGAAAAAGACTTTCAGCAATTAAAGCTGGTTCAAGGGTTGGTAAAAACTTTTTTTATTGACACTCAGATAGTCCCTTGCCAAACCATACGGCATACCAATGGGCTAGCCATGAGTTCTCGTAATACTCGTTTATCTTTAAAAGGCTTTGAGCAGGCATCTATGCTGCATGATGCCTTAAAGCACTGCCAGCATGAAGAAGATGCAAAAGCACATTTAGCACAATCAGGGTTTTTGGTAGAATACCTCGAAAAGTGGGAAGGTAGGCGGTTGGCTGCAGTGAATATCGAAGGCGTGCGCTTAATTGATAACGAGCCAATTTGACAGTTAACTATCTTTTTAATGTTTTTTAGTAAATAAGAGAAATAGCATGTTACTTTGTTTAGATATTGGCAATACACACCTTTTTGGCGGCATCTTTGAAAAAGAAAAGTTGTTATTTCAATTTCGCTACCCCACCAAAGGGGGATGCACTTCAGATGAATTAGGTATTTTTCTTAAAAGCTACTTAAGAGAAATTGATTTATCACCGGCCAACATAAAACATGTCGCTTGTTGCTCTGTTGTACCCGCATTAGATTACTCTGTTCGCTCTGCCTTTGTTAAATATTTTTCCATTGAGCCATTTGTATTACAAGCGGGTGTTAAAACCGGCCTACAAATTAAATACAAAAACCCAACCGAAGTGGGCACAGACAGAATTGCGAATACGATTGCAGCCTTTTATCATTTTCCAAAGAGAAATATTATTATTGTTGATTTAGGTACTGCAACTACATTTGAAGCTATTGCTTCTAATGGAACTTTCTTAGGGGGTGCAATCATACCTGGCTTACAAATGCAAATGCGTGCACTCAATGAGTTTGCAGCTAATTTGCCTCCTGTTCGAATTATGAAAGCGCAAGCAGCACTCGGACAATCAACCACAACCAATATTCAATCTGGTCTGTATTTTGGCCAACGCGGTGCCATTAAAGAAATTATAGATTCTATTACACAAGAAATGTTTCAAGATGCCCCACCTGTTGTGATTGGTACAGGTGGATTTGCCTACCTTTATGAAAATGAAAATATTTTTGATGCTATTTTGCCAGAGCTAGTGCTGCATGGATTACGCATTGCGCATGATAAAAATAACAGCTAATAAACACCCTTTAAGCTGTTTACTGTACATATAGCTAATGTTTTAGCTTAGATTTGTATTTTCTCATTCTAAATATGCACATCTGTCTTTTAGAAATACTAAAATTAATGTGATATGAATTAGGCATTACTACCAATAATGCCTTATTTGCACATGAATAGCATTTCTAAGGTAAAGTATGAAATTGCATGCAATTACGAATAATGAAACATCGATAAGATCCTATGTGTCATTGCTCAGCAAAAGCGAATGGCATAACATACAGAACATACTAGAAAGAATATACCAAGAAGATGGGGATTTTTCTAAGATATTTCATTTGGAATCTGTGTCGCCTGAAACTAAAATTGAAATCGCTTTATTACAAGAGATCTCATCTAAAATTCATGCATTATTAGTATCTTGCCATTATAAAGTTACTCAACAAGAAATAAATAGTTTTTATATTTTTATTGCACTATTACTGTGTATCAACAAACTTGCTGTGTCAGATGAAAAAAAATTGATAGGATGGGAATCCAAAAAATCTCAAATTCGCATACTAACAGATAGGGTTATAGAGCATATAATCTATGTTATGGGTGATGAATTATTTAATCAAATTAAAATCGAAGCTATAAACTATGTTAAAAGCCAACATAATTGGCTTGATCAAGATTACATTAAAAATCTAGCTAACAATCTGCATGTTCCTTATGATTGCTCAACAAATTTAATAACAAATCTTACCTTAACAATTTCAGCGTTAACACTTGCGCTACAGTCCATTCCTTTAGAAAAAGCTATTGAACCGCCCTTGACCTCAAATCAACATCAATTTACAAAAACCAATCATGATTTTAATTACGAAACTATGCTGAGCATAAGCAACGAAGAAATCATTTTAAATCAACTGAGAAATTTAACTGCGAACAAATGCTCCTTTCACATATTATATGAAGAAATAGAAAAAAATAGGTTTACGATTGAATTAGGCTGCCAAAGACTTAAAAACCTTATTCGCAATGTGCCAGCAGAGCACAAGCAAGAAATAGAAGCAAAAGTAATAAAGTTAAATTATGGATTAATTGAATGTTATAAAGTGGCGCTAATGAAAGCGCAAAAAACGTTTCTGCTATCACGAAGCAATACCAAAAAAACGATACATAAAATATTTCACTGCTATATTAAAGTGATAATATTCTATATTAAAAGCTATCGATTAGTTCCCCAAAATATTTGGATAGACTTAAGTGAATTTTATCAAACTGCTATCAAACATCATGTTTCACACAAGCATTTAGAATCTGTTCCTCAATGGCATAATCAATTCAGAGCTATTGATGATTTGTATAAGTATTGCCTACTGTTAGGTATCATTGATTTTTATCAGTTTCGATTCGATGAAATAACAATGTTATTTTATGCCCTTGAGAGTTGGGCACCTTTTTTAATATTACATGAATCTCAAGAAAAGGGTGATGGTTATTTTGTAGATAGCAATATTGGCATCTTACATAAATTAACAACTGACAAAATAGCAATTCATCAAAATGGCTTCTACATAAACACTTCCTTACTTAAACACCGTCTTAATGGGTTAACTTTGCTAAAGAATGATAAAACTAAAATGCAATTTGCAGAGTCTGAGCTACTTTTGAGTAAACCATTAATTAAAAAAATTGAGACATGTCTTAATGCCAAAAAAGTAAGTGAGCTTGAGTTTAAACCCTTTGATCAAAAAGTTAGTGTTCAATCAGGAATAACTACCTTATTCGCAAACAATCAAAAAGGCTTGGAAAACTCTGAAATTCATTCATATGAAGCAAACAATTCAATTGAATATATATCCATCAACTTATTACCAAACTCAGAATTTACAAACACAAATGAAGATTTAACAGCCAAGCGCTATGATTGTCACATTATTAGCATTTTTGGGCACTACCTTAAAACAGTATGGGAAGATCCATTTCCTAAGTTTCTTCAACCAGGAAATCTAATTAGTATTTACTTTGAAAATAGCAAAAAGCAAGTTCAGGTTGGCGCTATAAAAGCATTATGGATAGATAGCAATAATCAATGCAACGCTGTTATCAATAGCTTTCCTCAAGAAGCCTCTTTATTAAGTGCTAAAATGAGTGAAAATAATAATGATTTTTACCAAATACTATTTATCCCAGAACAGCCTAATCAATCAATACCCATGTCCATTATTGCACCTTTTAGCGTTTTCCAAACTGGTCAAGAAATTGATGTCATAGGTCGTCATATTGAGGGTGCACTCCTCATTGGTGAGCCTTTTGAATCTTATCATTCACTGCAACGGTTTGAAGTAAGTTTTATTTAGTAATAATAAATTTAGTAAAGCTTGATAAGCGGATAGACTTAAATGCTTTAACTGAGTGCAATTAATTGCTCTAAAATTGCAAATCCAACCTGAAATAATGTCTAGTTGAATATCTAATATATTCTTATAAACTTAGGATTTCACTTTCAATGGATTGAAAATGGAAGACCAAAGTCAGAATACTACTTATGATTCTTTAACAATCGCCTTTATCCCCCAAGAACAACCAGTTCAACCTAGCTTAGAAGATGACACTGTTGCTATCAATGATGATCTCATCAACAAACCTTGTTTGAATTATGTTGAAGAAGGTGAAGTACTTTATCAACAGGCTGAAGATCTTACTTGGCTCATTGACAACCTCAAGCTTGAACAATTTGATAAAAACAATGATTTTATTGAAAATAATATTTTGAATAGTATTGCGCTAGCACATCGTACCATTGATAATTTTCTAAGCCTTGCTCACACTGCTGACATTATTTTAGAGATTGAAATTAATGAATCAGATGATGAATCGATAAATCTAGATCTATTGCATAATGAAGCGATTACTTTAGATGCAAAGCACTATCATCAATATCATAAACTCAGTGAAGATGAAGTTATTTTAACTATCCAAGAAAACGCCAACAAAACAGAATTACAAAAAGTAACTGCCATTAATAATTACTTTAATAGGGCGACTTATATTGATGATGTTACCAATTGGGGCGTTGATGATTATTGGGCAACCCCCCGAGAATTTATAACCGCTGGTGGTGGAGATTGTGAAGATTATGCCATTGCAAAATATATCACGCTAAAGGATATGGGCGTTCCAGAAAACAAGTTGTATCTGACATATTGCTATTATTTTGAATCAGGACATATGTTTCTTTCTTACTTACCTACCAGCAATAGCTCTCCTTTGGTGTTAGATAATATTAATCATCATTTAGTACCTTTAAATCAGCGCAATGATATTCAATCTGTATATAGTATTAATCAAAATTGCGTCTGGGCA
>JBFXKR010000061.1:0-7452 GCA_050173595.1 Candidatus Berkiella sp. | reverse complement strand
TTGGCTGCTGTTGCTGTATTTGATGAAAGTGGGTGCTAAATAAACGCTCTTGAACACCTAATTTTCGATACCCTTCGTAAATGCACAGTTTGAAACCTTTGGGTAGTTTAGCTTGTGCTTGTTTAAGCTTTTCATAAACTGTTTTTCTGATTTTTGTGTATTCTTTATTTTTTGCATAAAGTGGTGGTTTACCATAGGCGATTTCATTTTGTGAGCGAAGATCTATCATTTCTTCATTGTTTTGTTTAATGGGGATAGAAGTGATATCTGAATCGGCAATATAAAGGTAGCTTTCATAGGCTTGACAACATGCAGAAAATGTAATTGCTAGCACAAAGCTTAGGATACGCATCATATGACCCCACTCAATAAAATATGTAAAAGTATACTACCATCTTTGTGCGCAAAGAAGAGTTCATGGTTTGTTAGTAGGTGAGTTATTTTTTACTGCGAGTAGACTTTCGTTTGGTGGGTTTTTTAAAGAAGATAACATGAAGCACTTTGATGAGATGTGTTTCAAAATCGATGCTCGCAAATAAATGTACCATTCCCTTTGAAGTATATTTGGGTAATATATAAATCCCTTTTATCAGTTTTACTTTTGCTTTAGCTAAGGCTGATGGGCTAAGATCTTCTGGCAAATAATCATTTAAAAACAAAAAAACAGATTTTGATGATTCTTTAGGTAATTTTTTTAAAGTTTGTACAGCTTGAGGGGCAATGAGTATTTCCCACATAAAAATTACCTTTTTCCGCCTTTACCGCTGTTATCCCGTTTTTGCTGAACTAATTCCCAAGCTTTGCCGATGGGTGTATATTCGCTTTGAGGGGTATTTTTTAAGCGTGCTGTCGCAATATAAAATCCGGCGAGATCATCTAAAAAATCATGTACCAATTCTTTGAGAATAAAAGCACGTGTTCTTTGAGCCATGAGCGCAACATCATCGAGCTTTTTAAGCGTTTTTGCGTCGATATCAAAGCTAATTTTTTTTGATGTTGGCATAAGGTTATATATCGGTAATAGCATGGAATACATGATATTACTATAGATGATATTGGGCTTATTAGGAGCTGTATAAAAGCTTTATGTTATGTGCAAATACACTGCTATCTAAGTGAAAGACCAGTGCTTTTATGTTCAAGTTCAGGCGCTGTGAGATGTCCTAAGCGTTGGCGAAATTCACTGACTTCGTTATCAGATTCAGGATCAATGCCTGCTTCACGCCATCTTTGACGCACCGAAAATGGGATCTCTTGGCCATGTTCGCTTGCCCAATCAAGTAGCAACATGGGATTGCTCCCTTGTCTTAACAAATATTCAATCACTTCATTGGCAGATTCAGGATCCTTAGCCAAGTGACGCCACATCCGTCGAACGTCAAATGGGATCTCTTTGGCATATAGGACGTCTGGCAATTTATATAAAGATAAACATTTAAGATATTGGCGCAATGCCCAATGCATGGTTGTGCCATGCCCTTTGCGGATAGCATCAATTAAAACTTGTAGGGCCTGTTGCGGGTTCAATAAATGAAAATGGGGTGTAAAAGTGGGCGTTTTGGTAAAAGCCATGGCATTTTCCAAGCTCTAGAATAAGCCAACATAGTAACTTACTTTGTTCAGAAGTCAAAGCTTTTTTATTTTTAAGTGTATTTTGTCAAAGCACTTGAGATTTAGGCGAGGCGGCAAGGCTATGAGCAATAGGAGTGTATACAAAATACATGACAGTTGAGAAAAAACGCAGCCAACAAAGCATAAAATTCACGTGCGAAGACGACATAAGCCTCTTTGAGCTATCAAAGAGGCTTGTGCATTTTAGCGAATGACATATCCAAATGACATTTGAACAGGGGCCGGACGTACTATCACACGTGGTTCTTGATAATCATAATGATGATATCGGCGAACGCGAGTGACACGCTGAGGTGGTGGTGGTAATGGACGTCTTTTAACAACCACGGTTTGTTGTCTTGGCATTTTGCGAACAATGACGCGTCTTGGTTCGCGATAAACGTGATGCTCTACAACAACCGGTTCATGATAACGCTTTACAACACGACGTTTAGTGACATGCTTTGATCTTGGTTCACTTTTTTGAACATGGATCTTTTTTTGCTGATGCTGGGCACTTTGGTTTGGTATTTTGTTTTGTTTTTTGTGTGTTTGTGCTTGCTGCTGTTTAACGGCATCATGCTTATAGTATTGTGCCGGTGCATTTGCGCTTGCAAAACATGCTGGTGCACACATGACAAGTATACCTAGTATTGCTTTTTTCATAATTCCCCCTTTGGGATTAACTTATAATTTAGCTGGCTTATTATTGGCGCATTGGCCTTAAGAGTTATTATTGAAAAGAACGAATTCCATTTATTGATGAGATTAAGTGGCGCCATCATTCACGAAATACACTACCACTTAATTGCGCCTATCATAATCTAAGGTAAATCTAAAATACCAGATCGGAAAACATTTTTTTTTAAGAAAGTATGACTATTTACACGCATTTGCTTAAGAAAGCTATCTGATATTTCAAGATGCTTAAGAAGATGTTTTACCGTTGAATCGATTTCCAATAACACGTTTTAATAATTCTTTTTGGGGTTCCAACAATTGCCTACATTTAATGTGTTTATTAAATTGGTGTATTGATAAATGGTGACATAATAGACCAAAAGCCTCATCAGCAAAGGAGGGTGTGAGGTTGGTACCAGTAAAATCAATTTCTACCACTGTGTTGTCCATGACGTGCTTTAATAACAGATCTCTGAATGTTGCACCACACGCTCTTGTGGCGGTATTACTTAACAATTGATTTAAAACAATTTTAATTAAAGTCATGAATCTCATATCCTTCAGGAACTGGCCAGCTGGCATATACTGCACCGACATCTAGCGTTTGATTGATTGGCCACTCAAGAATAATCAGAGTGCCTTGCCAAAAGGGTGGTTTAAATAGGATTTCTTTATTGTGGCTAATGCTAACGCCTTCGTGATGAGACAGCACAATCATTTGTCCTTGGGATTGTTTCATTAAGCCTTTAGTCAATGCTAATCCATAGCCTGAATGCGCCCAAGGTTTGCTGGTGATCCCAAGTTCACAAGCAAGTTGGCAAGGATTAGCGAGATTCAATTTGTCGCGCAGTTGTGGATTCTCTTGTAAAGACTGGCGTATTCCAATGCCAGGATCGGCAAAGACAATTTGTGCTAAATTTCCTTTTGGCCAAGATTGTGCACAGACTAAGCCATGTAATTTATCATTAACACCAGCGTGCTTGTATGTGTTTTCAAGTAATTCCATCAGCATGATTTCAACACTTTCAAAAGAAGCTAAGGCCAAATTTTGCTGATAAACCAGTTGAATTAAATTTTTAGCGGTATGAATGATACTGTTTGGATCTTCAAGGGGCGCAACCGGCAAAAATTTGTTTTGCGTTGGGTTTTCATACTGCTCATAAGGTGGTGTGATCCCAAGGGCATTCCATAACCCCATACGAAGGGCATAACTTTCTATTTCAGGCGAAAGCTCTATCCATTTGGCATTATCCTTCTTTAACATCAGTGCTAAGGTCACTAAGTGGTAAGGCTTTAAAAATGGTGGGCAGATAAGCTCGCCCGAGGTTGCCTGGTTTAAGTTATGTAGCCATCGATTTAAATCAAGAATACTGGTTTTATGCATAATATGAGATTAAAAAATTTTTCCAAATCCTAGTAAATGCAAGCGAAATAGAACTCAAGCACTATGAGTAATCTATTTAAATGATTCCGTGAGCCTGCACTTGTTGATCTTAAAGCAAAAACTAAAAACATTCGATACTTATCATTGAGTTCCCTCATATTTATTCATAAGGTTATATCATGAAACTGATTTCAAAGGTGGCAAGTCTTGGATTGCTGATTGCCTTTTCGCAGTTCGCATTGGCTAAAAGTAACGGTGAACCTATTCGACATATCAAAACCACAGAGAAAGTGGTCGCGCTGACATTTGATGATGGTCCAGATAAACCCTACACAGAACAAATTTTAGCCGTATTAGATAAGCATAATGTCAAGGCAACATTTTTTGTATTAGGTGGAAACGCCAAAGCTTATCCTGAGCTCATTAAGAAGATCATGGCAAGTGGTCATGATTTAGGAAACCATACAATGTCTCATACGCAGATGAAAAATAAATCTGTTGAAACCATGAGAAATGATATTGCCAACGTAGATGTTATTTTAAGAAATATAGGCTATAAAGGTGAAATTACTTTTAGAGCACCATTTGGTATTACCTCGCCTAATTTGAAAACCGCTTTGCAACAATTAGACAAACGCATGGTGTTGTTTACATTCTTGCCACAAGATTGGACCAAAATATCTGCGGATCAAATTTATGCCAATGTGATGAAACAAATGAAGCCAGGCCTTATCATTACATTACATGATGGTGGTAATCGTCGTGAGAATACCGTCAAAGCAACTGAAATGCTAATTCAGAACCTACAAAAGCAAGGTTATCGCTTTATGACGGTGTCTGAAATATTAAAATTACAAAACTAATGCATCAACTGAAGCTTCATTTTACAGTCATGTGTGCACTCTTAATGCTTTTTGGGTGCACGCATGATATTTACCCCGTCAAAGCTTTCAAATACTATGATGAAAGTGCCGTTGATGTTGAAGTTATAATCAATAACGAAGAAACACAACATATTTTATGTGCATTTGCGCCTAATACTGATTTTTCGAAGCTAAAGAAAGTTGCGATTGGCTCCATTAAATCAGAGGATTTAGTGCAAGGCACCGTGTATTATTGCCAAATCGCACAATAAAATTTCCATTTATCTTGTCATTATTCCCTTTATCTGTGAAATGAGTGATGAGCACTGTTGATGCTTTGCGCTCACATAAGCATTTGATATAATTTGGTAACTTTTGGGGATATCTTTATATATGAGCAATTTATCGGCAAATAATACCAAATCACTGATACTGATGGGTGTTTTAATCGCCTTTATGGTTTGGGGAGGCCATTCATTAGCCGGGCAATTGGGTGCTCAAATTGCATTTTTTACTTCCATTGCGTTGATGATAAGTGCTTATTGGTATTCAGATAAACTCGTATTATCTTTGTATCGCGCTGTTGAAATCAATCAAGACGATAAACCGCAGCTTTATGCAACGGTGGCTTACCTTGCTGAAAATGCCAAAGTCCCTAGGCCTCGGATCTATCTGATAGATGAAAACATGCCAAACATTTTTTCTGTTGGGCGTAATGCCCAGCATGGCGCCATTGCCGTCACTAAGGGTTTATTAGCCATTCTTAACAAAGATGAGCTTGCTGGCGCGGTTGCACATGAATTAGCACATATTAAACTCAATGATACCTTTCTAGCGACCCTTGCCGCCAGTGTTGGTGGTTTCATTACGCTATTAGCTAATTGGGCGCAAGCTATTTTCGTTTTTGGCTTAGGCTCAAGAAATAAAGGGAACAATAAATTGGCTGTGATGTTAATGTCGATGTTGGCACCGATGATAGCCATTATTATTCAAATATTTATTTCAAGAGAGCGCGAGTTTTATGCTGATGAAAAAGCAGCAGAATTTTGTGAGAACCCCGCCTTTGTAGCCAATGCATTGCGTAAGATTGAGCTAGCAAGAGATAAGCATCAACTACAGGAAGTAGAGCAAAACCCTTCTACGGCACACTTGTTTGCAGTGAGCCCGCTGCGCGCTAGAAAATGGCAAATATTGTTTGCATCTCATCCGCCTATTGTTGAGCGAATAGAGCGGCTTGAATGTATGATATTAGATTAGCTATTTTTTTAAATGAATGAATGAACGACGTTTGTTACCACGCCCCAAATACGAAATTCCATACCATCTTTAATATGAATCACCGGATAGTTTTCATTTTCAGGATGTAATGAGACGGCTTTGTTTTTAGCAATATGCAAACGTTTCACTGTGAATTCACCATCAACAATCGCAATTACCACGTGTCCATCACGAGGTGCAAGAGAAAGATCCACCACTAAAAGATCGTTTGGGTGAATGCCTGCACCTAGCATCGAATTCCCTTCTACACGCACATAAAAGGTAGAGGCAGGGTTTTTAATCACATATTCGTTTAAGTCTAAGCTTGCTTCTAAGTGATCATCTGCTGGCGAAGGAAAGCCCGCTGCAACTTTGGTTGAAAACAGTGGCAAGCGATGCACCATGGGATCAGTTGTGGGCTGCAAATAAGGTGTTGTATGAAAAGGATTCTGACGCTCTTGGCCGTAGTTAGCTAGAAAAGCTTGAATGGTTTTTACCATGCTTTGTGGTACACGAATGGCCTTGGTAGGTTCGCCATATTTGCCGGTACCTTGTGGACGGCCTGCGCCATCACGTTTGCCGCCACGAACAAGTTTTAAAGCCCGAGTTTGGTTTGCTGCTTTTTTGCTCATAATTTATTTAGCAATATGTGTACAATTATCAAAAGTATATCAACAATTTTACGAAAAGCAATGCTGAATAAAGATAAATCAAAAAATAAGAATAGTTACTTTTCTTAATACAAAATTACTTTCATAAGCAACCTTAGGTAGATACAATCTTACAGAATAATCAAAAGCAGGATACTCAGAATATGGAATTTAAAGATTACTATGCTGTTTTAGGCGTAAAACCTGATACGCCGATTGATGATATAAAGCGAGCATATCGAAAGCTGGCTCGCCAGTATCACCCTGATGTGAGTAAAGAGAGTGATGCTGAAACCAAATTTAAAGAAATCAATGAAGCTTGGGAAGTTATCAAAGATCCACAAAAGCGTGCGCAGTATGACAATATTCGCAACGGCGCACATCAACAGCAAGCAGGCTTTAATAATAACCAACATGCCTATTACCAATCTGATGGTCAAGACTTTTCACCAGAACAAGCAGCGCAATTTTCTGAATTTTTTGAATCTATATTTGGTCAAGGCGGCTTTGAGCCACATCACGCTCGACGTTCTTTTAAAACAAAAGGGCAAGATTATCATGTCAAAATGTCACTTCCTTTAGATGTGGCATTTAGCGGCGGTGTGCAAACACTACAAATTCAGGTGCCAGGACAAGGTGAGTCAAATGCTAAAAGCTTGCAAGTAAAGATCCCACCCGGCGTGTTAACGGGCAGTCAGATACGTTTAAAGGATCAAGGTGGGCCAGGTATGCATGGTGGTCCTAATGGCGATCTTTACATTGAAATAGAAATAGCAGTGCATCCTTATTTTTCTTTGCAGCAAAAAGATATTTACTTAAACTTACCACTCACCCCGTGGGAAGCAGCATTGGGCGCCACCCTGATGGTGCCAACGTTGGGGGGAAATGTGAGTGTTAAGATTCCACCTGTTTCTCAAAGCGGAAAAAAAATGCGTTTAAAAGGTCGTGGCATGCCAGGCAACCCTAGTGGCGATCAATACATTATTTTTCAATTTCTGGTGCCAGA
>JBFXKR010000060.1:0-7474 GCA_050173595.1 Candidatus Berkiella sp. | reverse complement strand
TGAATTTATACCAACCATTTCACCTTGCAAGTTCAGTAAAGGGCCACCACTGTTTCCAGGATTAATGGCAGCATCAGTTTGAATAAATGGCACATATCTTTCAGAGCCAAGACTTCTGCCAGTTGCGCTGACAACCCCGACGGTAATGGAATTTTCAAAACCATAAGGAGAGCCAATGGCAATGACCCACTGTCCAATTTTTATCGTATTACTATCTGCATATTTAAGAAATTCTAAATTATTAGCATTAATTTTCAGCAACGCTAAATCAGTACCTGAATCCGTACCGACCACTTTTGCCAAATATTCTCTTCTATCTTGTAGGCGAACATATATTTTATCCGCCCCATCAATAACGTGTGAATTGGTAACAATATAGCCATCTGCTGAGATAATTGTGCCAGATCCAAGCCCCGGACCTTTACCAGATAAGCTTTCTTCTAATTTGTCTCCATACATTTGTTTAAGGACATCCATCAAAGGCGTGCCTTCTAAATCTTCACGTACATTATCAGGTACCAATTTTTTAGTATCTTTATTGATGGTAATGATATTCACCACTGACTTGCCAGCAGTTTCAACAATCGGTGCAAAATCTGGAGATTGATTAGCCAAGACAGTGGTCATATAAATGGCCGTAAAGAGGATGCTTACTAATAGTGCTATGCTTTTGTTTGTTAGAATGAGCTGAGTCTTCATAGTCATCTCCGAAAGCCATTCACTGCCTAAGAATGCTTGGTTGAAATTCAACCAATGACCCATTATAACATTTGAATGACAACTAACAAAAGATGACTTTTGTTCAGGGTACTAGTACCAAAGCGTGCACTTTTCACTAAATTGAACAATAGTGCATGCACACGATTATAGCCCTGGCCTTCCCTTCTTTATTGGCAAATTCTGGCATGTCAGTGATGCACTAATTCTTGCATTCACTGCACTGATAATTTCTTTCACGCAGGTTTTGGGATCTTTGGGTGCTAATGCTGCAATACTTTTTAATAAAAATGAATTGGAACGCTTTTTGTTGTGTGCCTGATTGCGCGCCTCATCACCAAAGGTAAAATCAAAATGATTACCATTAAAGAAAAGCTCTGCACACCAGCACTTTTCATCTTTGGGTTGAAAGTTATAAACAGGATTTTCATAGTCACTGTATTTGAGTAATTGGCTATAAACTGTTAAATCCAGCCCCATTTCTTGAGATAATAGTTTTAACATACGAATGTCCACACAGCGGCCATCATCTAAATACTTCAATTCAGGATGGTTTTTGCCTAATGCCTTCGTTGCTAATTCACGTAATACATTTCTAAACACGCCACCCCAAATCAATTCTCTATCCCAAGGATTATCTAACTTTTCTAGACGTTTAAACGCCATGAGTTTTTCAAGCGTTGCTTCACCACCTTGATACATATTACAAAACTCTTGGTGAATACGCCTTACAACAGGAAACGTATTGTAAATATACATAAATATGTCATCATCCAAATTCATCCATAGATGGGCTAAAGAATGAAAACCACAATTATTGTCATTTCCGCTTGAAATGGCTGCGATAGGATCTTTTGATCTCTTAAATTGATGCGTTATCATTGTAGGTACTCGTTTGCATTAATGATTAAGCAAAGGCTACATGATGCGCGAAAGGTATTTAAGGTAAATCAGACAAAGCTTATAAGCATAACGATAGAAGGCAAAAACAGTTTGCTCTCTATAACTTTCACAACAATTAAGCTAATACTAATGATATTGATGCGCTACCTAGAATATATGTCACTTTTGTTTTGTCGCATTAATATCATCATTAATATGAGCAGTATTAAGCACAATTGGCTTATCAAATTCGGCTCCCCACACCACAGCAGGCTCATTGGCTAAAGCGGCGCTGACCTTGGCACTGAGCATTGCCCCATAACCTAATAGAAGTGGATCTATTTTTTGTTGCATCACATTGTGAATTAAATGAAAACGTTTCCAAGTGGCTTGAAGCTCAGGATCATCTTTAAGTTTTGCAAGCAGGGCTTTTTTAGATTCCTCGTCAAGTGCATCATCCATATAAGCCGATAATGCTTCCTTTGTTTGTTCAATATCATCCTGTATTTTGCTCATCTCCCTACTCCTTTTATCCTTCATTTAGTAACGGCTTGATGCGTCTTTCAATTGCTTCTCTTGCTCTAAAAATACGAGATCTTACTGTGCCAACAGGGCATGACATGATGCCTGCTATTTCTTCATAACTTAAGCCTTCTAGCTCTCTTAAGGTGATGGCTGTTCGCAGTTCTTTAGGTAGATGTTGAATCACTTCGTTAACCGCATGCTCTATCTCAACATCGAGTAGAATTTTTTCCGGCGCAGAATATTCTTTTAGGTTATTTTTAGTGAGTGTATGTTCCATGTCAACCACTTCCACATCGGTTTCAATCATTCTTCTACTTTGAGAAACAATGTGATTTTTCGCAGTATTAATGGCGATACGATATAACCAAGTATAAAAAGCACTATCACCTCTAAATTTATCCAAGGCACGATAAGCTTTAATAAAAGACTCTTGAGCAACATCCATTGCCTCTGAGGGATCATTCACATATCGATTCACTAGTTTTAATATTTTAAATTGGTATTTTTGTACTAATAAATCAAATGCTTGTTTATCACCCAATCGAACTTGCTGCACTAATTCAAAGTCAACATTCGATCGTGCTGGCGGATTCAACCTTTGTCGCATTTGTGCCCCTTGGGGTGATAAAAGTTTACCAAGTACTACAGAAACATTCATCGGCTGCATTGAGCCTGCCCTAGAGCTGGATTTATTCTTGCGCCCATAGACTGGATACAAGATACCTGTAGTGCTCATGGGGTATTGCATCAAAAGCAACCACTAACTTTATTTTGCGCTCAAATGGGATGGTTTGAAAAGCCATTTGGATAAATATTTTTGAACGAAACGGGTAGCCACAATGTCTACCTACAAGTGTTTTACCTGCACGTGTTGTGAAATGCCATCTGTCTTTTGAAATTTGATGATAATACACAATAGCTTGGGGCGCTGTTCGTAAACAATCTCTTCGTAAAACTGTCACCGCATTTTTAATCACAATGGGAATTAAAAAAATCCACCAAAAATTTGAAATGGATACTATCAGCAATGCACTCAGCGCTAATCCAAAAATGAGCATCGCAAGTAGAGTTAAAAATTTAGAGGATTGAACCTGGGCGCTGTTGTAAACGGTATTGTCTGATTTTGTCAACAATGGCTGCTACTTCCTTGTCTTCATGCGCTTGATGCGCCATTAACCATCCTAACAATTCAGGATCCGTTGCACTGAGTAAGGATTTCATTGCTAATTGCTCCTTACTTGTTAGATTGTTAAAACAGGCTTCGAAAAAAGGTACTAAAAACAAATCAAGCTCAAGCATACCTCTTCTGCATGCCCAGCGAAGCTTTTCATATTCGATTTCTTTTTTATTCATGCCAATCTAAAACTTACTATTGGGTAAACTTAAAAATAACAGTTCTTCTTGGGTACTCTCGCGCTCTAGGATCTCATTGCGGTGAGGGAAACGTCCGAAGTTAAGTATGATATCATAATGACGCTTAGCATACTCAAAACTTTGACTCATCGCCTCTAAGAGTTCTGGTTTGCCAGTTTGTGCTTCATTAACCAATTGTTTCATCAATGCCAAACATAATTTTTGAGAGTGAATATCTTCATCATGCTCTAAAGGCATATAAAAAAATTGCCTGCCAACTAAGTTAAGTTCTTTGTCAAGTTTGTGCTCTTTACCGTTTAAACAAGCTTTTAAAGCTAAATGATCTTGGGAAAATGCCAAAGACGAATCACGATAGATGTTTCTTGAAAATTGATCTAACAAAATGATATAGGCTAAACAACTTTGGGGATAATTTAACCAATCATCAAGCGCACCTTTTGCCGCCAAATGATGCAATCCCTCAAAACGTTGCTTAATTTCTTGATCAAAACTTGGGTTAGCACTAAACCACAGATGTGCATTCATCAGTGGTTGGTTTTTATCTGCTCCAAACCAAAAATCGAGTACATCATTTACTTTTTCAAACATAAGATTTTAGCTATTTAACTTATCAAAATAACTGGTTAACAAAGAAATTAATTGAAAAACTTGCGAGTCATTAAGCACGGTTCTAACATATCACTACCAATGCGTTTTGACTATAGAATGAGCCTATGTTGCAGTACTGGCACGATTTTTTAATTAATCAAGGTGGTATTTTCTCATCTGAAGAATCACTCCATTTTGGCACGCCCCAAGAAGCGCTCAGCGCCTTGGGTAAACAAGATGCTATGACAGGCCTTACTCAATAAGGTTTGTTAAAAATTGATGGCCAAGATGCCAAGCAGTTTCTTCAAGGACAAATCACCTTAAACCTGAATGATATCAATCCAAAGCAAAGCGGCCTTGGCGCACACTGTGATATCAAAGGCAGAATGCAAAGCCTATTTAGGGTCTTTCAAACAGATCAAGCATCTGCTTATTATTTGTGTATGCCTTGTGACGTGCTCTTAAGCACATTGCAGGGTTTTAAAAAATATGCACTCTTTTCAAAGGTTTCGATTGAAACGGTGAATAACCTTGCAGCCATTGGATTATATGGCCCATCTGTTGATAAAAGAGTGAACCAACTTATACCACAAAGCCATCAGCTGCAAAATGATTATGAGTGCCTAACCCATACAGTTAATGATGATAGCTACACAGTTTGTCGTTTGCCCGGTGAATATCCTCGCTTTGAAATCTGGGCAAGCCCTCAAGCACTTATTAATTTATGGTCAAAGCTAAATGAAAATTGCACACTTGTGCCCTCACAAGCCTGGGAATTGCTAGACATTCAATCAGGAATCCCTGCAATTTATACCAAAACAAAAGGTGAAATCCTGCCACATCATGCCAATCTCTCTATTCTTAAAGGTATTAGCTATTCTAAGGGCTGCTACTTAGGTCAAGAGATTATTGCGCGCATGCAATACAAGGGCAAAATCAAAAAGCACTTATACCGAGCTTATGTACAGTCCGCTAAAGAAATACCTGCTCCTGGCGATCTAGTTTATGGGGATGCTGTATCTGAGCCTGGGATAGTGTTGCGCTGTGCACAAAACAAGGACGCTGCTTTTGAAATGCTGATCGTATTAGATGATCAATTTAAAAATTTTGAAAATGTTTGCTTATATTCAGCTGATGGACCAAAGGTCCATCGCCTAGACTTACCCTATACTTGGTAGTCAAGGAATGTTTATCAAGGAAGTTTGTAGTCACTATTGTCGTACTAGCGTACGCATTTGAGTTGTCACACATAAGGAAGTAAAATGAGTTCATCTGGCGAATCTACTAATGTCATATTTAATGAAATTCTTGAAAGTCTTGAAAAAAATCGTCTCCCTTTACCAACACAGCCTAAAATTGCTATCGCTATTCAAGAACTCAGTGAAAATCCCAATGTTACCATCGAAGAGCTCAATGAAGTCATTGGCAAAGATCCAGGTTTAACAGCACGCATCATTCGTATTGCAAATAGCCCATTAGTTCGTGGACGTGTTTCCATCAATACCTTAAAAACAGCAATTAGCCGACTGGGTACTGGCTTTGTTGCAAACATGGCTATCGGTCTTGCCATGGAGCAATTATTTCGTGCAAAGAATAAATTGGTATAATAAAAAATGCGCCATGCTTGGCAAAAAAGTGGTGACGTTGCCGCAGCCTCTTATGTTTTAGCAAATTAATCAAAAGCCTTCCCAGCAGAAGAAGCCATGCTCGCCGGTCTTTTACATGAAATTGGCATATTACCTATTTTAACATTTGCTGAAAAAAATAATGAGATCATTCAGGACCATGAACTGTTTGAATCGCTGATACAACATTTTAGCCATAATTTGGGAGAAGCCATTTTATTAAGCTGGCAATTCCCACGTTATATCGCAGAGGTACCCAAGCTGCTTGCTGATTTTTATCGAGACATCCCTGCGCCTGATCTCGCAGATATCGTATTAGTCGCAAAATTGCATGCCTTAAATGGCACGGATAGTCCCTTAAATAAAATTAATAAAGAAGAAATACCTGCCTATAAGAGACTTGGGTTAGATCCAAAAGAAGATCTTAGCGAAAATCCCGAGCTTCAGAAAAAATTTGAAGAAGTTTCTTCGTTATTTAGCTAATGGCCATGTGGCCATTAGTTGCATGGGGGCTCATTAAACTGGATAGGTAAATTTTGTTTACATTGTTCAAATTTTTGAAACAATTCTTGTTTATTTTGTGCCCCTAAATGAATTAACCCATAACGAAAACTTTTACCATCTTGTTTAAATGCACATAGATCTTGTCCTTCAATTGCAAACAGCTCGATGCGTGAATCTGGAAATTTTTCGCTAACTTGTGTGATTTGTTCGATTGTGGGGGTTTTGATCACTTGGTTGTTTTCAAAACGTCTGAGCACAAAACTGGCTGCTGTTTTATATTTTCCCTGCTTTTGCATAAACTTTGGCTTAACCCCGAGCGCAATATCAAGTAAAATTTGATAGGTATTAATGCCATCCACCTTTTCAAACAGATCGGCAAACTGGGAACTCATGCGTGGGTTAACTTCAATAATATGAATTTCATTTGTTTTAGGGTTGTACATCATCTCTATGTTAAAGAGTGTGTTATTTAATTTAATTCCTTTAATGTAATCATTTGCTATTGAAATCATAGCATCTTGAACTGTAGTAGATAGTTTAGATGGATAATCAAAGCGTTCAAAAGATATTGTGCCAGGATACATAATAGAATCAACAATACCAATTATTTCAACTTTATCATTAAAATCATATCCCTCAAGCGTAATCTGATCCCCATGTAACAAACTTTCAGCAAGCAAGTAATCAGCCGTTAATTCAAATGATGAATAATGCGCTAAAAACCAGTTTAATGGCGCTAAATACGCAGCACTGGGCAAACAGGATTTTACAACTCTTATCAGTTCGCCATTATTATTTACCTGATTCGCAAAAATTGAAAAATAAGATTTAACTGGTTTAACGAACACAGGAAAGCTCAATGCTAAATTAGAAACTTCACGTTGAGGTTCAATCAGCTCAAACGAAGGCGTTGCAAACGGGACAAACTGTTGTTGTGAAACCCGGCAATAATATTTGTGTTGGCATGTCAGTACGCTTTGAGGTGATGGTCCAATTAAACCAAGATGATAGGCAACAATGCTAGCATATATAGATCCAGGATAGTCCTCTGTGCTGACGATCGCATCAATAGCGTGCGTGTTGCAATATAAAAGAAGAGATTCAATCTCAGCATGTGGCGCATAGGGTTCCTATCCTGATTGTTCGATGCATAAGAGTTTGTCTACTTTGTTTGTGTCATATTCCTGAAAATGAATCTCATAACGCTCATTATTCGCAAAGATTTTTAACTCTCTATGATCACGAGGTGAAGGAGCCAC
>JBFXKR010000059.1:0-7601 GCA_050173595.1 Candidatus Berkiella sp. | reverse complement strand
GCTCCATCATAAAGCAATGATAGTTAAGCCTATTTTAGAAAAATTAAAGAAGTGCGTTACCTTTAAAGAGGATGTTGAAGATGCACAAAACTTATTAGGGCGCTCAAGAGATTTGGCTAAGAATTTGATTGAGTTTTGTAATAACAAATATGATGGCAACTTAAGTGAAGCACTGACTGTCGCATACTTGCCTGAGCCTTCACCTATTTTATCTTTGAAATTTACAAAGAAAAGAAGCTGGTCTTTTGATTCAACCAAAGAATTGGAAAGTCCGCCAGTAGATATTGTTCAAAGAAGCCCAGAGAAACAAAAAAAATATTCTACTGAAAAAATGGAAAGCCCAAAACGCGTAAGAAAGCGAATCCCAATCTAATAAACTTTTATCTATTTATGAAAATGCTCCCAGGAAGCGTTCTTTCTGGGAGATTATTTTATTTCTATTCATTCCAAGCTTTTTCCCCACCTGCGGCTTTAAACAAGATGTGGAGTTTATATACTGCAACTATCCATATGACTACAAAAAGAATCATTAAAAGAGCAGAAAAGGGTGCAATCACTGTCATAGGGCCAATGAATATTAGCATTGCCTGTTGCAAAAATGCGCCACCAGCTTTACCAAAGCGTCCCCCAACCACGTCGACGGCAGCTTTACCCTTAACCTTAGACTCTTCATCTAACGGTATGTAAGTCATTTCTTTGGTTGGATCAAATAGGGCATATTTGGTACTTTTGCTTAAAATGACTTGCAAAGCACCCATATAAACTGCAAAGGCGAGGGCGGTTGTACCTAGGCCAGTAACCAGTACGCTTGCACTTTTTTCAAATATCATAAAATAGAAGAAAAGTGAGCCTGTTAATCCGATAACGATTGGGGTAAGCAGGGCTGCTACTTTCCATCCTAACCAACGCATTAATGAACCACCAATTAAAATAACAGCAACAGTGGATATACCTGATACCGCACTATAGTTACCAAAAAATGCTTGCTTGTCGCTTGGGTTAGGCAAGAAAAGCCCTACCTGGTTCTTCCAAGCCACCTCAACCAAATTGATGGAAATACCATAGCAAATGACTAATAGCACTATCCATCCTAAATATTTACTATGTAAAATAAATTTTATACTCTCAGAGATGCTTAATTTAAGTTTTTTCTTTGTGGAAGAAGATTCCTGAGGATCTACCAATTTTGGATCTGGAATGACTCTTTTATCCAAGTAATAATATAAAAGCATCACCACTAACCCACATCCTACCACAGTCCATAATAAATAATTGACTGTTATACCATAACTTGCGATGGGATCTTCTATGTGTGTTCCTTTTTTTGAAAAATATGTCGAAATAATGCCTGATAATGCAGTGGCTAAATTTGCCAGCAAATAAAAATGAGCATAAAATCTTTTTGCTTCAGAGACTTTAACAATGCTATTTGCCAATTGCCAAAAAAGTAAAGCAGAAACAACACTACCCCAGAGTTCGGCTAGAATATAAAATAATGAAAATGACCAGTATTTATAAATATTAACGAAACTTTTAAAACCTGCCGGCAGATGATTGATTAACCAATCTGCTGATTGGTGTGGATGTATTAGGTTTTGATTCGGATAAAGCACCAGTGCAAACAATGCAAAATAAGCAAGAAAGAAACTGACAGAAACGTAAAATAAGGTTTGTCTTCTTAAAACATTACTTAGTTTAGAATATATAAAGAAGAAAAGTATTGCAGAGGGTAATACCCCCCAAGACTTTAGAAAGACGATAACATCTGAGCCTGAGGTCGCTGTTATAACAAGCGTATCTTTCATGTTGCGTAATATTGTGTAATTAAACAATATCAAAGCAATCATAAAGGTCATTGGCAGAAACTTTTTATGTTCCATGCCATAGATTGGCCACAGAAATGTTCTAAATTTTGAATGATTATCTTGCATATGTATCATCTAAGAATATATTTACTCTTTTAGTTCTTTCGGATAATTCCAGGATTACTTAACTGCCGAGAGTGGAAAAAAGTTAGGGATAATAAATATTTATCTTCCTTTTGACTATAATTGACGATAGCTTCTACTTTATTGCTTGCTGTGCGAAATATCAGTCTGGCGCAAAGCTCAGCATCTTTCACGCAAGGTAAATCAAAATAGGTGTTTTTATGAAAAGGCAATACTTTTTATTCTTGGCGTTATTTTCTTTTGCTAAAAGCGGTTGGTCAGCAGGAAACGAAGATACCTTTCAAGTCGAGAAAGTGCTTGATAATGGTTATTACATTATCAATGGTGTCGCTTGGCAACCTCATACTTCTTGTAAGACCTTGAAAAAGGGTGATGATGTTAGATTCGTTGAAGGCAATATAGATGGTGAATGTGTTAGCGCCACAATTATAGATCTTAATTCTCAAACTACTTGTAAACTTTGGTGTAAAGCAAACCCCATTGATAACTAATTGGAGGATTTCATGAAGATTGGATATTTGATTTTATTATTTATCATTGGGTTTAATAGCTGCTGTTTTGCTGCTGATAATTATAAAGTTGAAAAAGTAGTGATGAAAAATCACTATATTATTAATGGATCACATTGGAAAATGAAAGGGCATTGTGCCGCTTTTCATAAAGGCGATAAAGTGACCTTTGTTAAAGGCAATGCCAATGGTAAATGTGTCAGTGCAACTGTTTTGCATCAAAAATCAAATTCAACATGCAATTTATGGTGCTTTGATGATAGAAGTGATGGATAAAGTATTGAATGTAACTTTACCATACTATTTGGCTTCTTATCCCGAATATATTTAATTGCCGATGATTTGGGTTTGGATTTAAATTATTCCCCAGGGCTTGTGTTGGATCAATGCTCGCATGAATATAGTTTGCGAGTATTAATAGGTGTTCATTTACATACCAACTTAGGGATAAAGAAACGTTGTTCTCTTTCCCGCCATGGATGTCTTCATCATTGAGATCAACCATACTGTACCTGGCGGCAATCTCAAAGGCGCCATAGGGGCATTTTGGAATTATTTGACCATAGGATCCATTTTTAATCTTGTAAATTCTGCTTTCGCCAGTTAGCACATAAGCAGCTTGTGCATGCCAACCGTAAAAGTCTAATCCTGGGTTATTCCATCTATTAATATAGGCATGTAAATATTCTGCGCCGACGACTAAAGGACCTCTTTGCCCGCTAATTTCAAAGGCATATTCATTATAGTTATCGACAAGTAGCGCACTGCCAGAGTTAACTAGGTTTGGGGTGTTTCTAGCTCTTACTTCGGGACGGGTAGCAAACCGTCGTCCATCCGTATTGGGGCTATCATTTCTAAAAGTTGGGTTGTTACTTGCATAGACCCCAGAAGCGCCGATCTGAAAGACTTTATTATCATTATTAATTGGGACATAAAACGCTCTGAGCGTATTAGTCAGCCTGTCGGAACGATGCTGTATAATGTTGGTATCTCTATTTTGTCCATGGGGCACAGTGGCAGAAGCGAATATGATGCCATAATGTTTACCCCATGTGGTGAGATTTACACCAATGCCCATACAAGGGCGAAGTGCAACAACGGGCAAGCTTCTTTCTAAAAATGGGATCCATTTGGCACTATTGGCATTTTCTAAGCAAAAGGGTGAAATAATTTGGCCGACGCTTATTTCAGTTTCTTTAAATCCAGCATAAGTAAAAAATGTGTCATTAATGGTTATCGTTCCGCTTTCATAGCCTAAAACGATTGTATAAGATAAATCTTTTCCAATGCCGCCATTAAAGGTGGTCTCTAAAGCACGGATATTGGTGCCATTAGGAAATTCTTGTTCTTTATCCTCAAAGTCACCACCAAAGAAAATGGCATCTACTTTCGCAATACCATGTAACTTGAACCAGTAGCGATCATCATCCGATCGATAGACTTCAAAACCACCATCTGTTTTAACTTCATCAGCAATGACATGGGTGGATGTGAGCAATAGGGCAACGCCTAGGGTACAGGCAATTTGTTTAAGTCTGGTGTTCATTTTAGTTTAGTGCTGGCAAAATTGATTTAGCGTAAAGCTTTAAAACCTTATCAGCAACTCACTCCCTAATATAACCAAAAGGAGGACTGCTTAGTTTGAAGCCAAGCTAGATGACAATGAAATCAATTTTGTCCTATTATCAAGCATATGGATAACGTGCCCAAAAAACCAAAAGTTGCCCTGGTCATAGGGAGCGGCGGCATTAAAACGCTGGGGTTAACCTATTTTTTTAAATTGTTAAATAACCATCAAATCAAACCTGACATGATCTATGGTACCAGCGGAGGAACTATTCTTTCTTCTCTTTGGGCTAGTGACTTTACCTTAGAGCAAATGGATGCGTTTATTGCTGAATATATTATATTGCTTAAAACCCACCCTCTGTCTAAACAAATTGATTATCGTACTTTATTTAGCCTAGCTGGTTATCCAGGTGGGAAATTTAAAACCGATTCGGCCGTGCTAAAAAAAGACTGGTTGCTTAACTTTTTCAGAGAAAAAGCGGGAGACAGAAGAATTGAAGATTGTCGTTTAAAGATAAAGCTATTATGCACAGAGCTTGAAACGGGCTTACCGTATTTAATTGATAATGGGATGATGGGGGATAGTATCTACGCCTCTTGTGCTTTGTATCCCATGATGCCGCCTATTTATCATAACAACAAATGGTTGGTTGATGGGGTGTATTATTCTTCCATACCCATTTTGCAAGCAGTCAAAGAGGGTTATGATAATATTCTGGTATTATCTTTTGAGGAAAAAAACGCAAATAAATATGGTAGTTTTTTTGAATTTTATATGGAATTTGTTTCTAACATATTAATTAAAAAAGCAAGAAAACAAAATTCATTAGCGATTGATATACACCATGGTGAAATTAAGTTTATTAATTTGTACTTTGATAAACCGATTAATTTTTGGGATGTTGATCAAATAGATTATATTAAAAAAATATCTCAAGAAACCATAGATAAAAGCGAAGAAGAAATTATCCGTTTTATGAGTTTATCATAACTGCTTTCTATTTCAGTAACGATAAAATGTAATCCTCTTTTTGTTGTAAATTCTTCCTTGCAAAATCAATGCTATAATCTAATGCCGCCATGGGATCTTTGAATTCCTGATGCTCAATTTTAATCGGAACAATCAATATCTCATCACTGTGCAGATCATAAATTAGCGCAGCATAAGGCATAGAAGCAGCTTTAAAAGCTTTATCCACAAAATTTGTATAATAACTCAAGAAGTTTTCCTTTTTATGTTGGACCTCATTGCTAATATCTGTAGCGATAATAATGTCTGAAGATTCATTTAATATTGCTCTTAAGGGTAAACTCTCAGAATACAAACCTGCGGCTAGCCATTGGTTGTGAATATGTATCGGAGGGTAAAACGGTAATATTGCGGATGCGGCGTAAACAGCTTGAGAGATACTTCCTTCCTTGATTAAATAAGAATCCCCAGTATTAATATTAGTGGTATGAAAGTATGTTTTAATGGGCAAATTTTCAACAAGTTGATTTTCAAAAATGCTTCTATAATCTCGTTTTATATTGTCGGTTTTTAAAAGAGCACGATGAATATCAAATTTATTTTTAGGGGCTTTAAAAAAAAAGAAAGAAGTATAATGATCAATTTGCGGCTTCATCGTTGTTGAATAAACTTCACGCACAAGCGCCAATGATTCTTGAGGGCTATATCCTTTTGCCCATAACCCAGCCACAAATGCTGCTGATGAGCAGCCAACTATGGTGTTAGGCACAATATGGTGCTTATCAAAAAATTCCATTAAGGCTATTGTACTAAAGCCTGGGGTTCCTACACCTGACAAAACAACGGTTACTTTTTTCAAGCATATTATCCCAAAACGAGCAGCAATTGCCAAAATTGTAGCCCAGTAAATTTAGTGTGTAAAACAACCGCTCTGTGAAGCGAAATGATAAGATCTGCCTCTTAGAAAATAGAATCAAGCTATATTGGGCAACCTGTGAGCTTTTGCTTTTAAAATGACATATTTCTTTGGTGTCAATGGTTTTTCTCACTTATATTATCTGGCTCGAAATTATCAAGTTACCTAAAATCTGATATAATGCCAACCTAATTATTTGTTATGTAACTTAATTTGTTATTTTGAGGTGATAATATGTCTACGAGCGGCCCGGAGAGTCAAGGTGATTCCTTTATTACCGATATTTTTGGCGATGATTTTTTTAATCTCAACGGGGAAGATTATTTTGACCTTATTCTCTTTCCATCTCTTAATGAGGACGCATTTCTTGCGCCTGATTTGGATGCAATGCCTGCAACGCAAATATCTGTTTCCATTCGTACTAGTTCACAAACTGTACCTGGTTTTGTGCCAGATGTGAAAAAAAGCAAAGCTAAGCGTAAATATACGACAGAATTAGAAAGTGATGATGGAGATTATATATTAAGCGAATCAGATCAAAATGATGATTCAAGGATAACCCAATTGCAAAAAGCAATAGAAGATAACGAAAAAGAACTACAAGCTTTGAATAAAAATTCGCGATTAAGCGAAAAGGATTTGAGACGAGAACGTAATAGAATTTCTGCGGCAATTTCTCGCAGAAAAAAGGAAATAAATTTATTATGTGCTAAAGATAAAGCAGATAAACTTGAAATTAACTTGATTGAAGCGAGAAAAGAAATTAAATATTTAAAAAATCAAATCCAAGCATTACAAACAGAAATTGGGTTTCTTAAAGGCCGCTTAGAAGGAGCCTTCCAAGAAACTGCTGTTGTTGTGACGGTTTCTTCTCCAACTAAAAAAGGGGTTTTACCTCAATTTAAGAGAACCCAATTTGGACAAAATTCTGCCAAGGAAGTGCTTGATGTTCCTCAAAAGGGCTTTGTTAAAAATAAAGTATAATAGCCGTTGGCAGGTCCCCTGAACCATTTTTGGACAATAAAAGGAAAGCAAAAGGTGGCGGGGTGATTAGTGTCAAAGGGGGCAAGTTTCAAGACTTGGCCCCTTTACTGTCAAAAACCTTGAATTTTCCTTAATGGTGATTAAATTTCCACCTTTACTTTTAATTGGCATCAAGTAGACTGGATCATCTTTGCTGATAAAGGGAGTTTGGCAACATGCATGGTGGCGCAGAAGAAAGCCTAAAATATCCTTTAGAAAATCTCAATGCATTATTGCACTTTTCACAATCCATGTCCGTAAAAGTACCTCATTTATTAAGATATACAGCTCAATTAGATGTTACTGAAGAATTTGGAAAAGCAATCGATGCTGTTTTATCTTCTAAAGCCCAAGACAGACAAAAGCAAATAGCTATCGATGAGATTGTTACAAATTACTTATCTAGAGGTAACACAGATCTCTTTTGGGGTGAAATGATTAAAAATCGTTTTCAATCTTGCGATCTTCATCAAAGGCGAGCAACTTTAGATTATCACTTAAAATATATTAGGCGAATGGCCATTTTATTACACGAATTAAAACCTCATCTGGTTGAATTCTTTAAAGCTCAAAAAGCATCAATTGATGGTACTAAGATTGATTTTAATTATAAAGGTTTTTATTTTGGCATTGCTGAAATTTTTCTTCAATATATTTGGCAAATT
>JBFXKR010000058.1:0-7632 GCA_050173595.1 Candidatus Berkiella sp. | reverse complement strand
CTTGGAAGCATCATCATTGGTTTAATGATTTATTATTTATTTTTTATGAATGAAGGTCGTATGGGCTATGTGACTTTCATTATGTGTCTCTTTATGTTGGCATGGCAAACCTATCGTTTAAAGGGCATGTTGTTAGCGACATTTGTTGCTCTAACCATGCTAAGTGGTGCCTATTTTACTTCTTCTATTTTCAGCGCTCGGATTAATATAATATCTCAAGATATGGATTTTTATCATCAAGGTGGGCGACTGCTCGAATCATCCCTTGGATCTCGTATACAGTTTGCCCGCTCCAGCAGTGAACTTGTGATGCAAAAGCCCTTCATGGGTTGGGGAACTGGCAGCTTTGCCCCTGCCTATGCAAAATTGTTTGAAGGTGAGAACACCTTGTTAACGGATAACCCGCATAATGAATATCTTCGTATTAGTGTTGAACTAGGTCTATTTGGGCTTGGATTATTGCTGTTACTTTTTTATCACCAGTGGCGCTTATCTAAACAATTGCCAAAGGACATTCGAGGATTTTGCCAAGGCGTTTTGCTCACTTTTATGTTGGGCTGCTTGTTTAACTCATGGTTAAAAGATTTTTCTGAAGGCTATTTTTATTGTTTGATGATAGCGATTTGCTTTGCCTCACTGCCAATTCAAACTCCCAAATCACTTGTTAAAGCAACAGTGCATTGAGGGAAATATGACTTTACCTTTTGTTAGCCTGATTATTACAACCTACAATTGGCCAAAAGCGCTAGCAAGGGTTCTTGACGGTGTGTCTTTACAAAATTACACGCGCTTGGAAGTCATCGTTGCTGATGATGGCTCAACAGATGAAACCGCAAACTTGATTAATGAGTATCGGAAAAATTTTCCTTTTCCTTTGACACATTGTTGGCAACCTGATGAAGGTTTTAGAGCTGCTATGTGTCGTAACAAAGCAGTCGCAAAGGCTAGTGGTGACTATATCATTTTTATTGATGGTGATTGTGTGCCGTTACCAGATTTTGTCACAAGACATGCAAACTTAGCGCAGCAAGGTTGGTTTGTTGCTGGTAACCGCGTTTTGCTCAGCCAGTCTTTTACAAAGCAGATCCTTAATGATTCTCACCGCATTGAAACATGGAGCGTATGGCAGTGGGTTAAAGCTTATGTGAAAAGGAAAACGAATCGATTGTTGCCAAAATTATATTTGCCCTTGGGATTTCTACGTGGGTTAAAGGCAAACGATTGGCAAGGTGCAAAAACCTGCAATTTAGGAATTTTCAAGCGAGATTATATTGCTGTAAATGGCTTAGATGAAAATTTTATCGGATGGGGCTTTGAAGATTCTGATCTTGTGATTCGCTTGCAACGTTTAGGAATTAAGAAAAAGGTTGGTAAATTCGCAACCGAAGTACTGCACTTATGGCACAAAGAGAATGATCGTCAGCAAATGCAAGAAAATAAAGCACGCTTAGAGAAAACGTTATCTGGTTCACAAATAAAAGCAAACCTTGGGATAGAGCAGTACATCTCATGAAAGTAGTTCGCATTACAAATTGGAAGCAGTCTATTCTTTGTCAGCAATCATTTTATACGCCGGCAATGCAAGCTTTATTGTCTGATATCGATACTTATATTAAAAATCCTTTAAAAGTTCTTAAGGATGATCCAACCTCAACTGTTGTTGTGGTAGAAGTCGATAATCGAAAATTGGTGTTAAAACGAGCAAACACCAAAGACTGGATGCATTTTATCAGAAGATTTTTTTCTCCTTCACGCGCAAGAAAAAATTGGCATTATGCCCATTTACTATCAAAAATAGGCATTAACACATTCACACCGGTTGCCATCAAAGAAGAGCGTTTTGGCTTTTTAAAGGGCCGCTCTTATTTTATCAGTACTTATATTGAGGGCATCGATGCGCTACATTATTTTGCTTATGGGGCCAAAGTGAAACCGCTTTTTGAGGTGGTTGCGCATAATATTGCTAAGATGATTAATTGTTTGGCACAACATTGGTTAAGTCATCGTGATCTTAATTTAAGTAACATCATACTGGTAGATAATCAGCCTTGGCTTATTGATTTAGATAGCATGCGCCGACATTATTGGCATCTTTTTGCTAAACGGGGTGCAAAACGTGAGCGTGCGCGCTTTATGGAAAATTGGTCCGAAGCCCCCGATGTGCTACCACAAACAGTTGCCTTATTTGAACGTGTTTTTGCGAAAGAATGCTAAATTCCACTCAATAGACCTTGTTCACATTTTTGCATTTGATGCGCTGTTGCTTTTGAACGCAGCAGCAGGGGTCCCACGGGGGGATGGGTGCTGCGAGTACAAAACCAACAGCACATCAATATTGACCTTTGGCAAAATTAGTGTGAAAGGTTTTTAGAGTGAAATCTTCATTTTCTATGATAGAATGAGCCGTTTTGACAAATCCGAAGAATAAAAATAGGAACAACTGCATGTTAACTTGCCCCGATTTTTCAAACACCAACATTATTGTCATCGGCGATGCCATGCTCGATAGATATTGGCATGGTGATACCTCGCGCATCTCTCCTGAAGCGCCGGTACCTGTGGTGCGAATCGAAAAGCAAGAAGATAGAGTCGGTGGCGCTGCAAACGTTGCCTTAAATGTGAAAGCCTTGGGCGCCAAAGCATCATTAGTCAGTGCAATAGCGGAAGATGATGCAGGGCGAACCCTCATCAACATGCTGCATGATCAAGGCGTGGCTTGTTCATTTGTAAAGCTACCCAACCAAAAAACAACTTTAAAGCTGCGGGTGATAGGGCGAGCACAGCAATTAATCCGTTTAGATTTTGAAGATAAATATCAGGCGAATGCCCAGACGATTATTGAAAAGTGCCAACCCTTTGTTGATACGGCGAATGTCATAATTTTGTCAGACTATGCCAAAGGGATGTTAGCCCATCCCCAAGAGATTATTCAGTTTGCAAAAGCAAAAGGCATCGCTGTGTTGGTTGATCCTAAAAATGCGGATTTAAGTGTTTACAAAGGTGCAACATTATTAACGCCTAATTTAAGTGAATTTGAAGCGTGTGTGGGACATTGTCACAACGTTGAAGAAATTGAACACAAAGGAAAAAAGCTCGTTGAGGATTTAGCATTAGAGGGTTTATTAGTGACCCGTGGCTCACAAGGCATGACCTTAATCACAAAAAACAATCCAGCAGTGCATATAGCAGCGCAAGCAAGAGAAGTATTTGATATCACAGGTGCAGGCGATACAGTGATTGCGGTATTAGGCGCCTGCTTGGCGGCAAAACTTTCAATGAGTGATGCTGCAAACCTTGCTAACATTGCTGCGGGTTTATCCGTTGGACGTTTTGGAACAGCCGCTATCAGTGCGCAAGAAATTCAACATGAGCTGACGCAGGTACCTCATCAACATGCACGAAAAGGGGTGCTCACGAGCAATGAATTGTTAACAGAAATCAACAAAAGAAAAGTCTATGGTGATAAAGTCATTATGACTAATGGCTGTTTTGATATTTTACATGCAGGACATATCAGTTATTTGCAGCAAGCACGCGCTTTAGGCAGTTGTTTAATTGTGGCTGTCAATGATGATGATTCTGTGAAACGTTTAAAAGGACAAAGCAGACCAATCAACCCACTTGAGCAGCGCATGCAGGTATTAGCAGCATTAGGGTGTGTTGATTATGTTGTGGCTTTTGGTGAAGATACCCCAAGAAACCTGATTGCAAAAATTTTACCCCATGTGTTGGTCAAAGGCGGCGATTATAAGCCCGAACAAATTGCCGGTGCGATTGAGGTTATTCAAAATGGGGGTAAAGTAGAAATTTTGCCCTTTGTAGATGGTTGCTCAACAACGCAAACCATTGCGCGGATGGTATTTTCTGTCAATCAAAACGAGATGGAAGCACAAGAGATTTATAGCTAAGTTTAAGCAAAGCTAAGTATTGATGTGCTGTTGCTTTTGTACTCGCAGCACCCATCCCCCCGTGGGACCCCTGCTGCTGCGTTCAAAAGCAACAGCACATCAAATGCTATAGAGCGCCAAATGCTATAGAGCGCCAAATGCTATAGAGCGCCAAATGCTATAGAGCGCCAAATGCTATAGCGCGTCAAATGTAAAAAATGTGATCAGAGTTTATTGAAGGCTATTTAGAAGTAAGAGGTGTGATGTGATAATTGTAACAGGCGGTGCTGGGTTTATCGGATCTAATATTGTCAAAGGGTTAAATCAACGCGGCATTAAAGATATTATTGTTGTTGATGATTTAAGTGATGGTACCAAATTTTCTAATCTTGCCTCTCTTGAAATAGCAGATTACCTTGATAAAGATGATTTTCTAAAGCGTATCGAAAATCGCGATCATTTTAATCAAGAGATACAAGCGATTTTCCATGAAGGCGCTTGCTCAACCACCACCGAGTGGGATGGCCGCTTCATGATGAAAAACAATTATGAATATTCTAAAAGTCTTCTAAGCTATTGCTTGGACAGAGGCGTCAACTTTTTATATGCCTCAAGCGCGGCGGTTTATGGCGATGGCAAGGTTTTCAAAGAAGAGCGAGAATTAGAATGTCCTTTAAATGTTTATGGCTATTCTAAATTTTTGTTTGATCAGCATGTTAGAAAAATATTACCGCATGCTAAAAGTCAAATTGCCGGTTTTAGATATTTTAACGTGTATGGGCCCAATGAAAACCATAAAGGATCAATGGCTAGCGTTGCTTGGCACTTGCATCAACAATTGCCTAAAAATGGTGTGGTGAAATTATTTGAAGGTTGTGACGGCTATGGTAATGGCGAGCAACGTCGTGACTTTGTTTATGTTGATGATGTTGTGTCAGTCAATTTATGGTTTATGGATAATCCAAAAGTCTCAGGGATTTTCAATGTGGGTACAGGTAATAGCCAAACCTTTAACGATGTTGCAAACGCAGTATTAGCGTGGCATCAAAAAGGGCACTTGGAATATATTCCTTTTCCAGATCATCTTAAAGGGCGTTATCAAAGCTTCACACAAGCTGATATCTCACAGCTTCGCAGCAAGGGTTACGATAAGCCCTTTATGACGGTGGAGCAAGGTGTTAAAGCTTATTTGGATATTCTTGGTAAGTAAGTTTTATGCAATACAAAGGATTTGTAGCAACTTATCAGTATGTGCGAAATCTTGGATTATTCGTAGCAGAAGTCCATTGTCAGCAAGATACCATCTCTTTTAGTGCGCAAACCATGGATCAGCTAGCGCTGACGATGGTTTGTGCCGTTGATAATTATTTAGAGCAAACAAGCAAGCCCCCATTACCGGTTGTTGAAATGAGTGCTTAGCTTATTGGCAACTGCCATCGGTGACATACTGCACCCCATTGGGGTTATTGCCAAGGTTATCTGGATCGATGAGCGCGCTATTATTTCCATTGTCCGCACTATTTTGGGAACAATAAGATTGTGAGATCTTCAAATAGTTTTGTCCAATCATCGTGGGGGTTCCCCCTGATCCGCCAATAAGCAGAGCACCGCCACTGGCATTAGGTGCATGATTAGCTATCAAAATGTTTTTTTGCATATTAACGTTACTGCCAAGCTCGGCAGCTACGGCGCCACCACCTGAGGACATTGCCGTGACGCTAGATAAAGGTTGTCCAAAGACAGTGCTTAAACCATTTGCAAAAATGTTAAAGATAACGACTGACGGTGGCGCTTGGGGGGATTCGCCGATAATATCATTTTGTTTAAAAACAGAGTTTGAGATCTTTAGTTCTGATCTATCATTAAGACTGACAGGTGGGCCAGCAGCAAAAATGGCATCACCAAAATTGGAAGCAAAGATAGCGCCCCCGCTAAAGTTTGCTTTGTTATTATAAAATACGGAGTTTGAAAGTGTGGTTGGAATGGAGTCTACATACAAAGCCCCACCATTGATGGCAAGGTTACTATCAAACAAACAATTTGAGATAGCGACATTAGTACCTACCTTAGGTTTTAATCCAAAAATGTTAATGGCGCCACCACCCACAAATCCTGCTGTGTTATTTTTAAAGTTTGAATGAGTGACATTCATAACATAAATTTCACCATCATCAAAAGGAACATGGAAGAATATACCGCCGCCGCCGGCAATTGAGCCACCGGCATTATCGGTGAAAGATGATAGCGAAACTGTTAAGTTGGCATTAATGACGCCAATACCGCCACCACTTTCATCGCCTATGATAGAGCCTGTTATTTTATTGTCTTCAAATTTGCTGGCGACTACTTTGATAAGTTCAGCATCTTTTGCATGAATTCCACCACCATTTCTATCAGCGGTGTTATTCTTAAAAGCGCAAAGGGAGACATTGAATGAAGCTTCTAGTTTGGCACTTAATGCACCACCATTACTACCAAAGCCAAAGGCATTGTTATTTTCAAAAGATGAGACATTAACGTTAACTTGAGTTCCTTCATCCACTGCGGCAATAGCAGCGCCACCAGCTGCGACAGTAGGGTTTCCCAATAATGGATTGCCACGTATCGTGGAATGTTCTGCACTTGCACCATTGTATTCAAATTTTGAATTATTGATGGTGACTTTGGCGCCATGTATCGCTAAGAGGCCGCCGCCGCCAGAGTGCAAGTATTCGATAGAGACGAGAGTATTTTGAGGTGCGCCAGAAGTGGCGCCCATATCAGGGCCGTTGGCATAGCCACCCACAACGGTAAAGCCATCTAATAATACGCCATTAACACCGTCGGCAGTGAGCACATGCCAAGCATTATCACATTTGCTGTATTCATTGTTCATAGGATCGCATTTATTGTATTGAATGTCTTGAGGGTTATTAACATCATCACCGTTGATATCACCACTTAATATGGTCTTGTTAGCAATGATATTTCTTTGGAAAATATACTGTTCATTACCTATAAAACCGCCAAAAAGTGCAACATCATCAGGTAATTTGAAGGTAACAAGATTTGATTCATTACCAGCATAGTTTCCGCCATATTTTATGTTAGGCTTATATACGCCCTTTGCAACCCAAATCTGATCGGGGCCAGGATGTAGCTTTGCTGCGCTTAAAGCAGCATCGAGATTGTTAAAAGCTTTTGCCCAACTGCTGCCATTACCACCTGCTGCATTTGAATTAACATAATAGGTTGCAGCATATGAAGCAGACATAGATCCCATACTTAGCAAGATTAATGCAAGTAGTTTAAAACTCTTTGAGCTTTTCATCAGGCGCTCCAAGGGTGCAATAACACACCATAGAAATTTAAGATCTCTATTTAGATTACGCCTAGTTATTTTGCTAATCAATTATTTTGGGTGGTTATTTGAAGTATGGAGATAGGTCAGAATGCAGGAATTTAAGCGTATTTTATGGCAATTTCGATTTTGCCATAAGGCGCATTTTGAATTCTGATATGGTTGGGTACGCCTTGATTGTCTTCATAGTCAAATTGCTGTAACCCAAGTGAAAATCTTGGCAAAAGCGCAAGGTGTGAAGACAAAGGAATGAGTTTGTTTATCCCAAATTCAATTTCGCTTTGGGTGAAATTGGTGATTGGCAATGGCGGTGTCATGGTAAGATCAGCACTGATGGCATGCGTCAATTGATAAGCTATCTTTAAACCAAGGTTTGATCCTGAAACATTAAAAGTTCTAGCACCT
>JBFXKR010000057.1:0-7701 GCA_050173595.1 Candidatus Berkiella sp. | reverse complement strand
TAACAGCAAACAATAAATAGCCTTGAATATACATTGGATAATACTACTATTTTCATAACGCTTGCGGAAAAAAACCACAAGGTAAGATTTAGTTTATAACATTAAATCAAAACCAATTTAAAACTATATAAAGGCTTATTTGACAAATCTGTTGATAAGTTTTTGGTATGCATGTAATGGTATGATGTGCAGTTCATTTTTATTACAGTTAGCTTGTGCAATTTTAGAACATCCAATGGATCATCAACATCACAATGATTAAATACAAAAATGACATTAATCCACCCGCTTTTAAAAAATCAGATATCTTGTACTGCCCAGGTAAGGTGATTAATGCATTTGCTTGATGGGTTGGCAATACAAACGAATTTGAAGTGGCCACAGCAACCATTAAAGCAAAAGCACGCGGATCGGCGCCAATTGCTTGTGCTAAATGCACAGCCAGAGGCACTAATACGATGGTTGCCCCTACATTAGATAAGACTAAACTCCCTATCGATGCGATGACTCCTAACACAAACAACAACACCCAATCTGAAGAGCCGGCAAATACATTTAAGATATACACCGCAATCCAATCAGAAGTGCCGCTGCTTTTAACAGCAATTCCCAGCGGCATTAATCCTGCCAGTAAAAAAACGGTTTTCCAACTGACCGCCTCATAAGCATCATCAATACTGATAACGCCAGAAAATATCATACAAACGGCACCAACCAATAACCCAATAGAAACTGAAAGGCCTGCAAACACAATTAAGCTTATTGCCAACGCAAAGAAAAACACGGCAAACCACATTTTTTCGGTGTGCATTTTTTGACGAGGATAATCTGAGGTAACCACCACAAAGTCCGGATTTCTTTGCAATGAGAATAAAGCGCCCCAATCGCAATACATGCCTAAAGTATCGCCAGAGCGAAGTGTTAAATTGCCAATTTCTTTTTTGCCACGGCGTACTTTATCACCACGATGCACCGCCAACACTTGAATACCAAAATGGTGGCGCATATGTAGATCACGTAAATTGGTACCAATCAATTGCGAGCTTGGCGGCACCACTGCTTCACATAGTCCTGAATGCGTTGGGTTTAAGCGCTCAGCAAAAGCGGTTAAATAAGGCGACATGCGCAAACCATATTTTTTGGCAAACTCATGGATTTCATCTCGCGGCCCTAGCATGGCTATCACGGTACCTTCTTTTAGCTCTGTTTTTCGCAAAGGGGGGACATTGACTGTGTTCCCAAGTTTAATACCAATGATTGCTATATCTGGTGGTAACAAGCTTTCCCATTGACGCAAAGTATTATTGGCAAGTGGACTTGCCGAAGGCACACGACATTCACAAAAATCTGCACCAATACCATAGATTTTTTTAAAATATGCTGGGCTGCCAATATTAGCCTTATTTCTGGGTTCAACTTTTGGTAATAACCAATTTCCTAACAGCGCAAAATACAATATGCCAAGCACAAGCAAGGCCAAACCTATCGGAAACACACTAAACAGGCCCAGCATGTTTGCTTCTTGTCCCATTCTATCTGTTAAGCCGCCAGAGTTGATTAAAAGGCTATTCAATAAAATTAAAGGGCCGGTGCCTAACATGGTTAATGTGCTTCCCAAAATGGCACAAAAACTTAAGGGTATTAACAGCCGTGATTTTTCGATACCAGTAGCATGTTTTATGCGCATGACCACGGGCAATAACAAGGCAACCGTGCCAACGCTGCGCAAGAAGCCTGCAAGAAAACCGCCAATGGCCATCAGTAATAAGCGGATCCGAGATTCATTGGTGCCACCAAGGCGCATCATAAAATGGGCTAATTTGGCAACAACGCCACTGCGCTCAAGTCCTGCACACATGATCATGACGCCAATTAATGCGATAACAGCATCACTTGAAAAGCCAGAGAAAAGTTGATTACTGGGAACAAGCTTGGTTAACCCAAGCAACACCAACACAAGGCATGCCACCACATCTACCCGAACAATCTCCGTGACAAAGAGGATCACGGTAATAACAATTATTCCCAATACCAGAAAAATGTCGGGTGTTAAGCCTGGAACGCCAAACACAGCATGACCTCACAAAAGAAGTTGAGAAATGGAAGCTTATATATTTAGTATAGGAGAGAATCGAACTAGCGTTTTTGGTATACAAGATCCCAAATATCATGCCCCAGTTTAAGGCCTCTGGCCTCAAATTTGGTGAAAGGACGCTGATATTGCTTTGGTGCGAACTTACCTTGGCCAAAGGCGTTCTCAAAGTGGGGGCATGGCTCCAAAATGGCTAACATATGATCAGCATAGGGCTGCCAATCTGTTGCAAGCTGAAAAGTGCCATTAGGTTTGAGTTTTTGGGCCACCAAATTAACAAAAGTACTTTGCACGATACGGCGCTTATGGTGCTTTGTTTTGGGCCAGGGATCGGGAAAATACAATAAAATGCTATCTAAGCTACCATCCAAGATGGCATGTTGTAACACAACCACAGCATCTTTACTCAGTATCTTTAGATTGGTTAACCCCATAGCATGTGCTTGTGCTAAGCATCTGCCGACACCAGGTGGGTGAACTTCTATCCCAATATAATCTGTTTGCGGATTCGCTTTGGCTAATGCAATAAGCGAATCCCCCATGCCAAAACCAATTTCTAATACCCGCTTGGCATCACGACCAAATACCGTATGCCAATCAAAGAAACCCTCCAAGACATCTAGGCCATATTGAGCCCAATATAATTCTCGTGCAGTTTGTTGGGATTTCGAGCTTCTACCTTGGCGCAATACATAGCTGCGAATGGGACGGGTAGAATTATTAACCAATGTCATTTAACTAATTCTTGCAAGCAGTTTTGTTGAGCGGCCAATACTATCAAATGAGGTAGCACCCTGAAAGTCAATTTGACATAATTAACAGCAATTTTTGCGGGTGTAGTACAATGGTAGTACCTTAGCTTCCCAAGCTAATGACGTGGGTTCGATTCCCATCACCCGCTCCAACTTATGCGCATATCAACGCGAGGAAGTCATGATAAACAACCAAAAGATCAAACGATCTGGCATGAGTAAATTTTTACGCTTTATAGCATGGAGTGCTCTCACGCTCATTAGCATCGTGATTATTATTCCTGTTGCTGCGTTTTTATACTTTGATCCTAATGAATATAAACAAGAAATTAGCCAACTTATCACGCAAAAATCAGGACTACCCTTAGAAATACATGGCACGATTGAAATGAAATATTTTCCCTGGCTTGGGTTAAGCGTGCAAAATGTTTCCATGGCACAGCCACAGAAGTTTGGCAGTGGCGATTTTGTTAGCATTGCATCACTTGATTTTAAATTACCTGTGCGCGAACTCCTTGAAAGACAATTTATCATTGAAACACTCACCCTAAAGGGACTTAGCATTAATTTAATACAAAATAAGGATGGCACTTCAAATTGGGAAACCGCAAGTGAGCAGTTTAAACAAAAAAGCAATGCGAAACCTCAAGAAAAAGTAGCTGATAACACCATTGATAATTCACCCAAAGAAAATCCCAAAAAGAAACTTACCTTTGCCATAAAACAGTTTGACATCACTGACGGCACGCTAAGCTATCTTGATAAAGCACAAAGTGAAACCTTTACAGTAAACAATTTGCAACTTAAAGGAAAACAGGGTGAGAAAGAAAATGATTTTCCGCTACAAGGAAAATTAAACCTCAGGCAAGTTGATAATAAACTCAAGCAAACCCTATTAGAAGGTAGCGTTAACGTTGATGGCCAAATACACATAGGCGAAAATTTAAGCGCATTGTTTGATACTAAGCTTGCCATCACCATGCCCCAAAACAAAGCGGGTTTTAACAACATTGATGCCAGCTTACAATTTGATCTTAAGCCAAACAAAACCATTTTAATTGATAAAATGCATGCCAAAATCGGTGACAATGATATCAACGGGAAAATCACTATTCCTGCAGATAAGCATTCTCCAATTAATTTTCACGTTAACATTAAAGATCTTAACTTAGATAAAATCAGCGCAAGCCCTGCCCCAAAAGCTGAAAATAAAGCAAAGCCAAGCGCTTCAAATACACAGCCATCCATGAACGCAGCAGCACAACCTAGCAGCAAAAACAGCTCTTCTCGTGCGCTTTTAGGCGACATTAGCATTGATAAATTAACTTACCAAAAGATTGTGCTCACCAATGTGAAGGCTAATATCAGTAAAACCAATGACCTTGTCAATGTGAATCCTTTACGTGCCAATGTTTTTCAAGGCACGTTGGTAACGCAAATTAGCAAAGCACTCAATAACCCCACCTCACCTGTCACACTCAAAGGCGATCTGAATAACATTCAAATTCAACCTTTGTTAGTCGCATTAAAAGATGAAAAAAGACTCTCCGGCACGGCATCGGTTAATTTTAATTTAATACAAAAACAAGATCTTGAAGGTGTGGTTAAAGTTGGCATTAAAAACGGGGTTATCGATGGTATTGATGTTAAATATTACTTAAGCGTAGCCCAAAGCTTGGTGAGCAAGAATAAAACCCCTTTAGATGATACAAAACAAACCAAATTTGGTGATTTATCTGCAACCTTAAAAATACATGATCAAATGATAGATAATAATGATCTCGCCATTAGCGCCCCTGACTTTCGCGCCAAAGGCGAGGGCAGCATTTGGTTGGGCAGCAAAACGATTGAATATAAATTACAAGCTTTTCGTATCCACAGTGATAATCAAGAGCATCCCAATGATTATCCATTAGCGATACGAATCAAAGGAAATTTTGATCATCCTAAAGTTGAACCTGATGTTGATATCTATCTTAAAAAAGCGCTAGAGCAAGAAGTGAAAAAACAGTTGGGCAAACAAGTGGAGAAAAATATTGGCAAAATATTAGGAAACCCTACTGAGTCACAATCCGGTGAAGCCACTGATAATGAGCTACAACAAAAAATAGAAGAAAAGCTTAATAAAGGACTCAAGAAGCTATTTAAAAAGAAAGATTAAATGCGCAAAACCGCTCCAAAGCATTGGTTTTCCAAAAAAGTCCTAACCTGGTTTAAAGCAAACGGGCGCCACGATTTGCCGTGGAAAAAACAACTTAATCCTTATCGCGTTTGGGTTTCTGAAATTATGTTGCAGCAAACCCAAGTCGCAACCGTGATTCCCTATTTTGAAAAATTTATGCACTCATTTCCCAATGTCACTTCCTTAAGCAAAGCAAGCCTTGATGAGGTGCTCAGCCATTGGGCTGGGCTTGGCTATTATGCAAGAGGCCGCAACTTGCATAAAGCGGCCAACATCATCGTGCAAGAATATAAAGGTCAATTTCCCAAAACAGTACCACTGCTACAAACATTGCCTGGGATTGGCTTATCAACTGCTGGCGCAATTGTGGCACAAGCATTTGATACCAAAGCCACTATTTGTGATGGTAACGTGAAAAGAGTGCTTGCTCGATTTCATTGCGTTAAAGGGGCATTGGGCCAAAAGGATGTTGAAAACACTTTATGGGATTTGGCAACACATTACACCCCCAATCTCAATGTTGGTGATTATACGCAAGCTATCATGGATATTGGTGCAACGATTTGCACACGCAATAAACCACAATGCGAGCGTTGTCCTTTGCAATCGCGTTGCGAAGCGTATCAAGCAGGCTCTCAATCACAATTTCCAGAACGTAAAAAATCAAAAAAGATCCCACAACGTGAAGTGCATGTATTATGTGCCATTAAAAATAATTCTGTTTTATTGCAAGCTCGGCCAATGCAAGGGATCTGGGGTGGGTTATGGAGTTTTCCTGAATTTGAGACACTCAACGCACTGCAAGCGTTTGCCAATAGTAACGTCACAGGTTTACCGGCGCTTAAGCACACATTCACACACTTTCATTTATTAATAAAACCCTATTTAACGACAAACCTACGTGTAAAAAATAAAAATCTGCATTGGGTAAGTTTAGATACGTTAAAAACAATTGGCTTACCTGCACCAATTAAAAAATTGCTGCGATATGATACAATCAGCGAAAAAATGAGGTCGGTATGAGTCAACGCACAGTTTATTGTCAAAAGTTACATAAAGAAGCAACAGGGCTTGCCCATGTGCCCTATCCTGGTCCTTTAGGCCAAAGGATCTTTGAATCGATTAGTTTAGAAGCTTGGCAAATGTGGCTAAAGCATCAAACTTTGCTCATCAACGAGAACCGATTGAATGTGCTTGATCCAAAATCACGCACCTTTTTAGAAACGCAAATGCAAAAATTTTTCTTTGAGGGAACAAGTGAAACCCCTGCTGGGTATAAGCCCATCACACAAGACGATAAGTGAGTTAAATTCATAATTACTTCCGCTTGACTCTTTGAACAACTTACAGTTTAATTACCCCCTCTTGAGCATTTGCAATACAGTTTGTTATAAGAGCCTTTGGCAGCAAAATAAGCGCAGCCAACAAGTCCTACATAGCTTTAGCGTAGTAGGACGCTTAAAAGCAAATTGGGAAGCAAGATCGCAATGCAATTTGGTTTTAGGCGAGGCGGCAAGCTTTGGAGCAAAAGGAGTGTATTCTCATACATGACTTTTGCGAGATAAGCGCAGCCAACAACGCTTAAAAGCAAATTGGGAAGCGAGATATGGCCAGATAGCTCAGTCGGTAGAGCAAAGGACTGAAAATCCTTGTGTCGCTGGTTCGATTCCAGCTCTGGCCACCACTAAGATTCAAATTCTTAGTATTTACAAAGACCACCACTAATATATTTGCTCGTTATCTTACCTCTTATAATTAACTTTCACTTATCTCTTTCAACTTTCTCTTTTGATTCAGATAATTACTTTGAGTTAGTACCTTTTTACCGGTTTTTGATTCCAAGTCTTTGCGTGCGCTACCTGCAACTTTTCCCCCAGCACGCGCAGCTGTGCGATTTTCATCAAAGCCCTGAGCATTTTTGTTACGCGCGATTTCTGTGGTAGACGCTTCTCCAAGCATAGTAAAAATCAGCTCTAGATCTGTCATATGATCACGCAAGTTTTCGCGTTTAAGATCTTTTAATTTTTTATATTCGCAAGGCGTCACGCCAAAGGTTGCTTTACAAATATCGGCAGTCAAAATAGCGTATTCTGGTTGCTCGCCAACATTTCGCTTTTTCCACTCATCTGTTAGCTCTGCACGTACTTGAATGCCGCGCATACGCTTTTCAATCCAGGCATCTGAATACCCTTTTTGTTTATACATCTCTCGAGCTCGTTGAGATGCGAGCTCTGGATATTCAATCTCTTTGATTCGTTGGTAACCTACTTTAGCCAACCAGCGTTTAAATGGCTCTGCTTTAGGAGAAGGGATAGACTGGATAATTCGAAATAGTCCTTCAGTATTTGCGCAGTCAGTTTCGCGCTTTTTTCCATCAGGAGCTTCTAATTTCAACTGTACGATTTTTTCGTACAATTCGGAAAATCCTTCATTTTCAATCAATTTTCGTTTTAAGTCAGACCAGTAACGACGAGGGTTTGAGCTATCGGTTAAAGTTTCTATTACGTCAATGACAGAAAACCACCATTCATCATAATGAAAAACACGACGGATCTTATGATCATTAAAAACAACAATCTGACTTTCAGACTGAATGCCTATATCCATTTTACTAACTCCTGAAAACGCGCTACGCACTTGAGCATATTGTAAGCATCTAAAAATAACTTGCTTAA
>JBFXKR010000056.1:0-7726 GCA_050173595.1 Candidatus Berkiella sp. | reverse complement strand
ACACCATAGCGCGTCAGAAAAACATTACCTCTATAGCCACGATGATCATGCTTATATGCATCATCGCTATCAAGAAATTCCTACATGGAATTTCTTGGCGGGTGGCTCACTTGGCTATGCGGTTCAAAAAGAGAACTTTACTACCCGATTTGTGTCTAGTGCCCTTGCACCAGGCTTGATAAGCAATTTCCAATACCGTGATCATAGCGAAAAAGTCACCGAACAAGGTGTGATGATGAGCTTGCTCGGTGGTTGGCAATGGCATTGCAAACGCTGGATGTTAGGTGTTGAAGGAAATGTCGATTTCAACAGCTATGAAAGAGATCGCCAATTCGTTCAAGTTGATGAATACACACCACAAGCTTATGTGGGAACGATGCTTTATGATCGTGGCAATATTTATGCACTTACCGGTAGAGCGGGTTACTTTGTAACGCCTTTCTTTATGCCCTATATTCGTTTAGGCGCACAAATGAGTCGGGATGAAGTGAGCTATCAAGTATTTGTAAACACGCCTGCAGGTCCAGCACCAGACTTTAGCTCAAGAAAGAAAGATGTGTACGGCTTTGTAACAGGTATTGGTGCGGAATTCCCCACTTATATCGGCGCTTCTACCATCCGCTTTGAATACAACTTTACCAAGACAGAAAGTGTGATTATCGAAGATAATTTCCTTCCTGTGGTCGGGAATCATAAATACAGATACCCCGAAACACATATTGGTAAAATTGCTTGGGTTTGGAACTTTATGTAACCAATCCTTTATGGGAAAGTCCTTAACGCCAAGTTGATCTCTCAACTTGGCGTTTTTTTTTGTGGAGCGATGAATGAGAAGTGTCATACTAGCAACGTTATTAGTCGCATGCAGCCATAGTGCCTATGCTTCATGGCAGGGTAATTGGTTAGTTGGAGTTTCAGGTATCTATGCGCAGCGTCGTGGTGAACTTGATCTGAGCATGCGCTATGTACCACCGTTTCCTGTGGCAACGCCAGTCTTTCCAATTTTAGAAGCAGATAATCTTTATACCAATAAGGGCTTTGGTTGGGGCTTATTAGCTGGATACCAATTAAAATCGGATGGTTGGACTTGGGGTTTTGAGGGTAGTGTTGATTGGCATGATATTACTGCTACTCGCGATGTTGTTTTTACCGATGTGATTGGATTGTTTAGTTGGGATGCAACCTCACGCTATGAAAGAGAACCCATCGCTGCGCTTTCTGGCAGAATGGCTTATGAAATGGCGCCGTATTTTATTCCTTATATGCGATTAGGAATTGAAGGTAGCCATGATTCACTTGATGTCACCGTCACAGGCAATCCTTTTATATTAGTGCAACCCAACATTAGCGTGTCAGATAGTCGATGGAATTGGCATTATCTGGCAGGGATTGGTATAGAAACGCCCTTGTTATGTACTCAAGCGAGCGTAAGAATAGAATATAACTATCATTCGAGGGGTAGACCACTCATCGTCAATGGGATCTTTATTAATCAAGGTGTTTCATTTAGTAGCGAAATGCATAATAGAACACATTCAGGTAAGTTATCATTAGTATGGAATTTTTCTTAATCTTATAACTTACTTTGACAGCTGGGCATTTTACAACTAATCGTAGTAGTACTATGAGCCACAATTATGCCATTGAAGTTAAGGAAAACATGAGCAAATTTCCAACAATATTAACATTGTCGTTACTAGGCTTTCTTCAAAGTGCACAAGCACAATGGCCAATGTTACCTTGGGATGGCAATTTTTTAATAGGTGCCTCAGGTGCAAGAGCCGAGCGCTTAGATAATGTCGATATCACCTTATTTTATACTTTTCCAGGTAATACCATTCCCGTATCATTTATTATCGAAGATTATACCGACACCGGTTATCTAGGTGGTTTTTTTGCAGGCTATCAAATTTATGTTAATCGCTTTGTGATTGGCGCTGAATTTAATGTAGATTGGGATTATCTAGATAGAAAACATTTTTTTGGCTTTTCTGATGCGAATGGTCAAGTGGGTGTGAGCCCAGGCCTTGGTTACGCTGCCATGGCACGCTATGAGCGTGATGTTACTTATGCCTTAAGTGCGCGTGTTGGATATGAAATTACCCGTTGTTTTATGCCTTACTTTCGTCTTGGCGTTGCTAAAAGTAAAGACACTTTGACGGTGGCATTTGCTGGCGATCCTGCCATCTATAATTTCAATGTCATTACTCAAGGGGATGGGCCTCAAATTCGCTACCTATTAGGTATAGGGGCAGAAATTCCGATGCCATTACTACCCTTTATTGGATTGCGTGGGGAATATAACTTCCAATCACGCGCAAAGAATATTGAAGCATTGGGCAGCATCAATGATGGTGCTTTGAATCCATTTTTTATGAACAAAATGAATCCAAAAACACATATCGCGAAATTATCCGTGGTATGGAATATTTGATGTTTTGAAACGGAACTAAAAATGAAAAAATTTAGCTCACTTTTGTGTCTTTTGGGACTATCCCTTTGTTCATCAGTAAGTTTTGCCAGCCATCCTTGGCATACGAGCTGGCCTGAAAACGTATGGACCAAAAGTTGGGACAAGAATTTTTTATTAGGTATTTATGGTGGTTATGCTGATAAAGATGGTCGTGCAAACACAAGAGTGCGTTATGGCGCTTTTAATAATGTAACACCAGCGAATGTTGTGACGGATGTTAGCGATTTGGGCGCAGTCTATGGCATTTTAGGTGGATACCAAGGTAAATGTCAGCAGTGGTTATTTGGTGGGGAATTTACCTTAGAAAGACACCCTATCAATGATGTGCATCAGTTTGCTTTTTCAGATCCAGCAGCGATATTTAATTGGCAGGGTAGTGCTCAGTATCGTCGTGACTGGATGACAGGCTTTACCTTCCGCGGCGGTTATCAGTTTGCAGATTATTTTATGCCTTATGTTCGATTAGGCATTGAGACAGGCCAAGACATTTACGAGGCCTCATTGACCAGCAATATTGCCAATGTTCCGCCATTATACTTGCAGAATAAAAAATGGATATGGCGATTTCTAAGTGGTGCGGGTATTGAAATCCCGATTCAATGCACGCGCTTAGCCATGCGAATGGAGTACCAATTTCATTCCAAAGGCAAAACCATCGAGGTAGATCAAGTATTTACCGATGGCCTGATTAACCCAATTACGAATTCTGAAATGCAACCCAAGACGCAAACATTTATCTTTGCGATTGTGAGTAATTTTTCTTAAGGAAATCCTTAAGGTTAAATAGCAGGAATTTTAAATAAATTCATCAAGCAAGGCTTAAGCGTCATTTTTTTGACGTATACAAAGCGTTAAGTTTTATGTAGAACTTGTTTGACAGAAGCCAAAGTAGCACTTATACCGAAAGATAGTGATATTTTTAATAACTGAATCTAGTTTGGGGTAACTCATTATGAACAAATTGGCTACGCTATTATGTCTTTCTTCTACTTTGCTTTCTAGCTTTGCTGTCCAAGCTGGCGGCACATGGAAAGGAAATTGGTTGGTTGGTATAGATGGTGGTTTAGTTCATGATCGTGGTGAGCTAGATGTAACCCTCTTAAACAGCAATGGCAGACAAACTGTAGTGACACCACGTTTCCAAGATGATGGTTGGTTTTTAGGGATATTAGGTGGATACCAGTGGCAATGCAATCGATGGTTGCTTGGCGCCGAGCTTAATGTTGATTGGTTTGGTGACAATGATGGCGATAATAATTTTGCTTACACAGACGCAAGCAATGTTGGTTGGGTTGGATATTCAGAATATGAGCATGAATGGTTAATTGGCTTAAGAGGTCGTATTGGTTATGAAATTGCTACTTACCTCTTGCCTTACGCTGTAGCTGGTCTTGAATGGACAGATGACAAGTTGACCTACAGACAAGTAAATAATTCTACACCAAATGCAACTGTGCTTTCAGGTTCAAGTCGAGACAGCTCATTAAGACCCGTTGTGGGAATGGGCCTTGAAGTGCCTGTACCAAAGTGGAACTGCATTACCTTACGGTTTGAATACGACTATCACTTCAAAGCTGAGCGCATTGAAGTTGCCTCTATCGCAGCAACTAATGGTAGTGTAGAAACGGTGGCCGCCAGCCGTAAACCCTATACACAAACCGTCTATGCCAAAGCAATTTGGAATTTCTTGAAATAACACTATCTTGGTATTTCATGGGGCAGTTTAGCTGCCCCAAAACATAAAGAAACCTAATGATGGCAACACAGAAGAAACTTCTTTTATTAATAGGTACAGGTTTGGCTTCATTGCTAAATCATTCTGCTTATGCCATTTGGGAAAATAATTGGCTGTTGGGATTATCGGGTGGCTATGCTCAACGTCAAGGAGATATTGAGTTTATTGTTAATCACCCTTTGGGGCAGATTACAAGCATCAGCCATGATCAAATAGACAATGGTTTTATTGGTGGTATCTTAGGTGGTTACCAAGCAAGATGCCATGATTGGTTATTTGGTGGTGAACTTAATATAGAGTGGCAAGAAGTGAATCGAGATCAATTCTATGCTTTTACCGATGCCATCAATAATGGTGCCAATGCGCACTCAAGCTACAGCCAACGTAATGTGGTTGCATTAACAGGACGTTTTGGCTATGAAATGTATCCTAATTTTATGCCTTATATACGTCTTGGTGTGCAATCAAGCAGAGATAAACTCATTTTCAGTGCAATCAACACAACGATGACGGAATTTATAGATACCGAAGCTGTTCGTCGAGTTTATCGATTAACCGGTGGCTTTGGTGCAGAAATGCCCATTTGCTATTTAACGGGACTCTCTGCAAGAGCAGAATATAATTTTCGTGCAAGAGCAGGTTCTATTGAGGCATCAGAATTAGCAAATGACAATGCGACATTTGTTCGTGCGAGTTCAAGACCAAAGATGCATGCTTTTATTTTTGCCTTAGTATTTAACTTTGTTTAGTATTGAGCGTCAGACTTTCGACGGCAGTTATTCGAAAATCAATTTGCACATCGAAAGTAAATACAATAAAAGTCAGAATTTTGACGATTTCTTTGAAATTAATGATGAAGTTTGACAAAATTTGCATTAGGGCTTATACCTAAATTGTGTTTACTTAACTAACATTAAGTTTGGGGTGAAAATATGAAAAAAGTTAAATTAGCATTATGTGTAACGGCTGGATTGCTAGCCACCAGTGCGCAAGCACAATGGCAAGGTAACTGGTTATTAGGTGTGTCCGCTGGTGGTGCTTGGCATGACAGTGACGACCTTAACGTAACAGTTGCTCAAGGTGGCGCTGCTCCTTTTGCAAGAACCTATTTTACTAACAACGATAACGATGATGGTAATTTTATTTGGGGTTTATTAGCAGGTTACCAAGCTCGTTGCAATGGCTGGTTATTAGGCGCTGAAATCAACGTTGATTGGAGAAACGATGGCGATAATGACTATGGTTTTGCATTCACTGACGCAACCGTTGGCGGTGTTACAGGCTTTGTTAGCCATGATAGAGATGTTGTTGTAGGCTTAACAGGACGTTTAGGCTACGAAGTTTCTCCTTATTTCATGCCTTACATTCGTTTAGGTGTTGATCATGGTGATAGAGACTTCGACTTTGCTATTACCACTGTTGCCCCTGCTGCAATTATTACTGCAGCTTCCAACAATGATAACAACCATAACTGGGGTTTTGTGGGCGGCGTTGGTGCTGAATTCCCATTGCCCATGGTTGCAGGTCTTTCATTAAGAGCTGAGTGGAACTACCATAGCAGAGGGCATAATGACAACGATATCGTTGCTTTAGCTTCTGACAATGTCACACTCTTCACAGTAAGTGGCGGCGACCGTCATGAACAAACAGCCAGAGCTTCTTTAGTATTCAACTTCCCTGGCTAATTGTTGAATGATATTGCCCCGAACATTAGCAAAGCGCGAGCAATACGCGCTTTGCTTTTTTCAAGGATGAATTTGTTTGTTTAGGGTGAAAATATGAGAAAAATTGCATTGGCTATGTGTGTTGGTGTCTTAGCATCTACAAGTGTTCAAGCGCAATGGGAAGGGAATTTTTTATTGGGTGTTTCAGGAAATTATAACTGGAACAACAATGATGATTTTGAAGGGACCATCTCTCATGCCACAACCGGTCGGACCACAAATTTTGGGCGCACTTCCAATGGCGATGAAGATGATAACTGGTCATGGGGGCTGCTTGGTGGTTACCAAGCCAGATGTAATGGTTGGTTATTTGGTGGCGAGCTCAGTATCGATTGGATAGATAATACGCATCAAGATAGTTACAATTTTGCTTTCACAGATGCAAATGCGCCTAACCGTGGTTGGACAGGCAATACCAATTTCCATCGTGATTATGCTTTAGCGCTCACCGGTCGTTTTGCTTATGAAGTTTCTCCTTTCTTTATTCCCTATATTCGAGCCGGCGCTGAAACGAGTCGTGATAAAATAACATTTACGCTATTTACGCCTACGGGAGCTCCCTTCTTGATAGCTTCAAATGATGGGCGTCTTCAGTCATATCGTTTTGTGGGTGGTTTAGGGGCAGAAGTGCCAGTGCCTATTTTTGATGGTGTGACCTTTAGAGCAGAGTGGAACTATCATTCAAAAGGCAAAACAGTCGATGCGGCCGCACTTGCAAATGATAATGCAACCGTTGTTTTGGTGAGCAATCAACAAAGCATCAACACAGCAAAAGCATCATTAGTCTATAATTTTCCATTCTAAGTATTTTTAAGTTTGTGGCCTTAATATCCACTTTGTTGAGGGATTTAAGGCCATTTTAGCTTTTACTTAAGCAAACTTTTTATCCAGATGAACAACATACAATAATTATGTTTGCTGAGTTGGCCAAGCATGTGGAAAAATAACCTCAAAAGAATAATTGGGTAGCGTGTTAAGTGATCGATGAAAATGGATTTCGTTTAAATGTTGGCATCATCATCTGTAATCAGCAAGGACAACTATTTTGGGGGCGTCGAGTAGGCCAAGATGCGTGGCAATTTCCTCAAGGTGGTATTCATGATGATGAAAAAGTTGAAGAAACTTTGTATAGGGAATTGCAAGAAGAAGTTGGTTTGACAGCTAAAGATGTGTCGATCGTAGCTGAATCTAAACAATGGCTAAGCTATCGTTTACCTAAAAGATTAGTACGCAGTGATACGCGGCCAATGTGTATAGGCCAAAAACAGCGATGGTTTTTGCTGCGAATTTTAGATGAACAAAAAATCAAGTTAGATGCAACAATAAAACCTGAATTTGATGATTGGCGTTGGGTAAGTTATTGGTATCCTTTATTTCAAGTAGTTTCTTTTAAGCGAGAAGTGTATCGGCAAGCACTGCTGGAGTTTGCTCCCATTGTGATGTCTTTGAAAGAACCACTGCTGAAATTGGATCCTTTAGACAACTAAAAGGGATACATCATTGCTTAGTGTCTTGCGGCAGATTGTACAGGAAGTTAATGAAGCTCAAGACTTAAATGAAGTCTTGCGCCTGATTGTGCAACGCGTTTCTGCAACGATGGGTGTTGAAGCCTGTTCAGTTTATCTTACCAATAATCAACGTAAACACTATTTATTAGCAGCTTCTGTCGGCTTTTTAGAGGGCGTTGATGGTGCCGTCACCATTGGTTTTTCTGAAGGGCTTGTTGGCTTGGTTGGGGAAAGAGAAGAACCTATCAATTTAAGTGAAGCGCCGAGCCATCCAAATTATCGCTAT
>JBFXKR010000055.1:0-7754 GCA_050173595.1 Candidatus Berkiella sp. | reverse complement strand
TGTGAGCTATGGTGACAGAAATGTGATTGAGTTTGGCACCACGCGTTTTAGAACCTGGGCTCAAGTGTTTGGCACCATTATCGATCAACACAAACGCAATCAAGTAGTAGGTTACAAAGCAGATTCTGCAGGCGTGTCAGTCGGGGGCGATTGGCGCTTAACCAACGAAGCACTCGTGGGGGCGGCACTTAGCTTTAACAAAGTTGAAACCTTAGACTACACGAGTGCACAAAATAGAATTGATACGTGGAGTTACCAAGCAACGGTTTATGGTTGGTTTGAGCCTTGGGATAAACTCTATTTTGATACCATGCTCGCGGTTGCCTCTCATAAATATGACACGTTGCGTAACATGCAAATAGGCAACTACACCGCCAATGCAACGGCAACCTTCTTAGGCACACAATATGGTGCACAAGCCGATGTGGGCTATGCCATCAGCCAAGATAATTGGTATGTGGCGCCTTATGCGCGTTTTCGTTACACCTATCTTGATATTGGTAAATATTCTGAAACTGGTGCAGGTGGTATTAACTTAAACGTTAAAAATAGCCCTATAGATGAAATGATTGCAGGTATTGGCTTAAGATTAGCAGTCAACCAAAATTATCAAACCGCCATTTATGTACCCGAAGCCTCGGCAACACTGTTATATGATTTTGCTGGCAAAGAACAACAAATGCAGTCTTCATTTTTAGGCGGCGGCGGCTTTTTCTATATTAGTAGCATTAAACCAGCACAATTAATTCAGCTTTATAGTCTTGGCGTTACCGCTTACACCAACGATGGTTATGTGGCGCAATTAAAGTTTAATTTTGAACATCGCGAGCAGTTGTTTGGTTACAACGCCTTTTTGCAAATTAGTTACTTGTGGGATTGATAAATCAAGATGAAAAAATCATTCCGACTTACTTACGCCGTTTTAGCCTCAAGTGTGTTTGTGGCGCCAATCGCTATTGCGGATACTTCAATAACCGGTGCGAATTCCCCTGTAGTGGGTGCATCACCGCCTTATTTAACCAGTGCAGCAGGCAATATTGAAGTAACTCCCACCGGGCAAATTGCAAGTGGAACAACGGGTGTAAATTTTGATAATGCCTCTAAAGCGTTAATCGTAGATGCCAATAACACTAATGGGGGCATCGCCATTACAGCAACGGGTGATGCGGTTGATATTTTAGCTGCAGGCACCTCTGCTACTATTACCAATAATGTGGGCTCAACCATTCAATCAACAGGTGCAGCTGCGGTAAATGTGGCAGGTGATTTGGCTAGTATTACTAATAATGGTACTTTTAATGGTAGTATCAATGGTCTTCTTATATCTGCCACGGGTACCAATGCCACAGTTAACAATATTGGCGGTAGTATTTTAGGCGGCGATGCAGTTCGTATTATTGCTGGCAGCTCAGGAACGGTTTTAAATAATTCCATGAACGGCACAACGGCAGGTACGATAACTGGAACAAATTCAGGGATACGTTTAGAGGGCAGCTTTACTACCATTACCAATAACACGAATAGCAAGATTAGTGCTCCGACAGCTATAAATATTGCCTCAGATGTTACTGGTGAAATAATTAACTCAGGTACCATATCCGGGACATCCAATGGTATTTCAATTGGTGGGAAACTTACGGGTTCTGTGACAAATTTGACCGGGGGTATAATTGAAGCCACCAGTGCTGGTTCAGCCATCAATATTCTTGGTAACAGTTATAACAGTATCAATAACGCAGGGACAATACAGGCGACAAATGCACTTGGAAGTGGCATTAGGATTTTTGGCGCAAGCCCAGGCACGATTATCAATAGTGGCACTATCTCAAGTGTGGGCACCGGGGGGAATTCAACAACGAGTGCTATCACCTTTGCCACAGGCTCATCTACTACCAGTATTGTGAACACAGGAACGATCTTCTCAACCAATGCTACGGCCATTGATGTTCAAGGGGCAGCAACTGTTTCAAATGGTATTACCAATAGTGGGAATATCACAGGTTCTGGCACTGCCATCAATTTGGGTTCATTTGCAGGTGTCAATGTTCCATTAGTCCAAAATGGCGGCACGATTACAGGCAATGTATTTTTAGCAAGTGCGGGTGGCACTGTCTTAACTATGACCGGTGGCACGATTGCAGGAAATGTTAACTCAACGGCCTCTAATCCAAGCACCTTAACCTTAAGTGGTGGCACCATCACAGGCACTACCACCTTAGGCGATGCTGCCAACAATACCGTTAATTTGTCTGGCACCAGTTTGCAAGCACTCAATGGTGGTACTGGGGTTGATACCTTTAACATTACGGGTGGGAGTTTTACCTCACTAGATGGTGGTGGTAACACTGACATTATGAATGCGAATGGTACCTTCACTTCCACGGGTACGATTACCAATGTACAAACCATTAATGTTAACAATGCAGGAACGACCTATACCGCAACTGGGGCAATTTCAGCGTTAAATACAGCTCTAAACATTAATGCCAACACCACCATGGTAGCGAATGCTGGCGTAGGTGGGGTTGCGGGAACAGGTGCTTTAACCATTGCCAATGGCGGGACATTACAAATCAACAGTGGCTCATCAGTAGATTTGGCTTCAGCCAGTAATTTAGGCAATTTAAAAATAGCAGGCAATGCAGCATTAAATCTAACTGGCGCTTATAGTCAAACTGGCGCCTTTACACCAATCATTCAAGATATGACAGCGACAGGTTTTGGTAAAGTTGTCTCTACAGGTTCGAATGCTACTTTTAACGCCGGTAGCACCATTGCACCACAATTGGGAAGTGGTTCTTTCATATTAAATAATTTTGCTTTTCCAGTCGTGCAGGGAAATGCAGCGGTGGCAGGATTTGGAAATCTCTCTATTGTACAGCCTACATCCGCGATTTTATCATATACCTTGGATAATACGATCAATGTGAATCAAGTTAATCTTATTTCGCATACTAATTCGTTGGCCTCTGTTGCCCTGCCGGATGTTCCTTTGGCGGTTGCCAATGGTCTAGATCCTTTAGTGCCCACAACACCGGCGCAAGTGGCAGCATTAAATCCTGAGTTACTAACATTATTTGGTCAATTACAACTATTACCAGATATTCAATCCGTTTCTAGTGCTTTACAACAACTTGCGCCAGGTATTAATAATGCACTGCCTATGTCGAGTCGCATAAGCATGGATAATGCTTTTGACAGCGCGCATGCAAGACTTGAAGCCATGACAAGACTGGGATTATTAACCCAAGATGAACAGTATAACCAACGTCGTGATTATGAACTTTATAACGGTGTGAATTACGGCGATAGAAATGTGATCACACTGATTGGGCAATATGGACTTTGGGTGAAAGGCACAGCCACCTTGTTAGATCAACATAAGCGAAATTTTGTTGAAGGTTACAAAGCAGAATCCACAGCATTAGCCTTAGGCTATGATTGGCAGCCTAATGATTTTGCAACGGTTGGTATAGCGCAAAGTTTCACCAAGGTAGATACCAAAGATTACACAGATCAACAAAACTCGGTTAAAATAAAAAGCACCCAAACTACTGTTTATAGCACCTTTGTGCCTTATCATGAGTGCCAAGAAAATACCACGCAAACCATTTACCTTGACACCATGTTAGCGATTGCAAGCCATAAGTACGATACCACGCGTAATATTGTGATTGGCAATATCAGCTCACAAGCTAAGGCATCATTTTATGGTTGGCATTACGGCGGCCAAGCTGATTTAGGCTATGCGTTTATCAGTGAAGACAATTATTTAGTCGCACCCGTTGCACGTTTTAGATATACCTATCTTGATATTGGCAATTATTCTGAAACCCAAGCAGGTGGCTTAGGGCTAACAGTACAAAATGATGATGTAGATGAAGTAGTGGGTGGATTAGGTATTCGATTAGCCCTGAAACGTGATTTTATTCAAGCGATTTATGTACCGGAATTTTCCGTGTTCTTGCTTTATGATTTTGCCGGCAAAGCACAAGAAATGCAGGCAAACTTCTTAGGTGGCGGTAATCCATTTTATGTGAACAGCCAAAAACCAGCGCAATATATTCAACAATACGGTGCTGGTATCACAGCGTATACCTCAGATGGTTACTCATTTAATCTTAAAGGCAACTTTGAGCATCGTGAGCAGTTTTTTGGTTATAGTGTTTATGCCAAGATGGAATATACTTGGGGTTAGCACCCCAATCTATTTCGTTTAGAAGAAACCTGTGCTTCACTAGCAAGCACGAGTTGATTTTGCGCAAATTCTGCTAAGGTTTGGCATAACTTTTTAATGCGGCACATTTCAAGTAAATCTTCTTCAATACATATATTTAATAAACGAGGCGTGTTTAAAATATATTCTGTTAATTGCGCTTGCCCAAAATAACACAAGTTTGTGAAATGAGAGCCATCTAAAACCGAGGCTAATCTCGGTGTTTCAAGAATTGTTGCGGCAACTTGGGGGTGGCTTTGTCCAATTTCACTCAGCACATCATCACTTAATTGCTTTTGATATTTTTCATCATGTTCTAATATATAAAATGCAATATGTCGATTCATGCTGGCAAGCGTCACTAAAACTTCAGGAGCGATGGTGTTTGGCAAATGCATTGTTGGATTACTTAAAATTTGTCTAGCAAGGCCAGTATGATTTTGTGAATACAACTCGCTAACGTTTTGTAATGGTGTGCTTTGGATGCTTAAGGCATCTACTTCTTCCTCATTTAGCGGCAAGTCATTATATTCTTGTTGCCAAGCCTCACAAAGTTGAGGATGCTGCGATAACAGCTCAAGGATGGTGTGAAATGAAAATAAACGAAAGGCCTCTCTTGAGGCAAGCAGATTGAGCAGTTCTTCTTCAGAGCAGGTTTGTACTAAGCCATTAACTGTTACTTTTTTGCGCCAAGAGCCATTTTGCTGTAGTTGCTGGCGCCAATTTTTGCATACGCGATATAAGGCATTGTTGCCAACAAAAGAGGTTGGTCCAAGATGATGAAATATGTGAACAATTGGATTGTTTAGCAATACAGCATCTATAAGCGCATCACTTGGTGCGTCATTATTAGAACATGTATCATCAGAGGTGTCTTCTTCACGCTCTCTTTTAGTGCCTTGCTTTTGCTGATTGCCGGTTATCATTGCCAAACCCTAATTTGAATAATGATGACATTATTTCAAAGGGGCTAGTCTTTAATAAATTGAATATCGACCAAAGGCTAAAGCAAGTGACTCAGAGGCATTTTTTATTTAGGAGGATCTGCCCGTACCTTTTCAGATTCCATCCAAGCCCCTAAATAATCTGGCAAAGAAGGTTTTAGAGTGGTTTGGGGGAACAGTTTTAATAATTCTTCAGAAGCAATTTTTCCCTTTTTTGAGATAAATAAAATTTTAAATAAAGCAGTGACGCAAAGTTGGTCTTTTTTAAAAATCTTTTGCTCAAGATAAACCCACTTTTCATCCCAATATAGTAATTGGGTTGTCATGGTGAACTTATTAAACGCATTAAGCGGGCGAATAAAATTAACTTTGGTACTGCCAAGCACGGGCATCCACTTACGTTTGAGCGTTTTCTTGAGCAACGTCGTCTTTGCCATATAATGTATACGGCCTAAATCCATCATGGTTAAATAGCGGCCATTATTGACATGAAAATTTAAATCTAAATCGTTGATACACACACGCATTTTTAAAGATGAGGGCGCTAACAAATTGCTTTGTTTTTTAATAAAGGGTAAACGTAACAGTAACCATATTAATCTTAAGTATAAGTTCATATCACAACCAAATAGCCAAATAACTTACTATAAACATAACGCTTGATTAGATTAGCCATTATGACAAAATATTCGTTTCTTTTTCACATCAAAAGGTGAATAAAAGTGATCTGGGGAGTTTCAATTAGCCTTTTTAGTCTATTCATTGTTTGGGTAGGCTGGCGCGCTAGCAGAGGGATTGAAGATATACGTCAATACCTTGTCTCTCACCAAAATTTTAGTTCACTTGCTTTGTTTAGCACCATTGTCGCCAGCTTTGTTGGGGCGGGCGTGGTCATGGGCACAGCCGAAAAGAGCTTTCAATTTGGCATAGGCCATACCATTGGATTACTTGGCTTTGGCTTACAATTATTCCTCACAGGTTGGTGGGTTGCCCCAAGAATGCAACGATTTCGCCACATGCTTACCTTGGGCGATGTCATTGGTAAATATTATGGCAAAGTGCCACAAATATTATCTGGCGTGTTGTGGCTATCATTTTGTATTGGGATCTTAACTGCTCAAATGAGCGCCATGGGTAATTTAATTACCTCTATGCTGGGCTATGATCGCACTTTAAGTATTTTGATGAGCGCCAGTATTGTTATTTTTTATTGTTATGTTGGCGGCATTCGCGCGGTGGTTGCAACGGATGTGATTCAATTTTTTGTGCTGTTTGCAGCAATTATCTTAGTTGCCGTCTGTGGCGTTCATTATGTTGGTGGTTGGGAGGCGCTGATATCTAGCGTGCCTGCCACACATTTACAGCCTACCTCCCATTTGTCTGGTTGGGAGCTAGCCTTTTTATTTGGTAGTTTTTTACTCGGTGATGCTTTAATCCCCCCTGTGTTTCAACGTTTATTAATGGGACAAAATCAAAAGGCAACGCAAAAAGCCTTTATGATGTCTAGCTTTTTGCTGGTGCCAATTTGCGCTTTAGCATTTGTGCATGGTTTAGTGGCTTATGCCATTGATCCGATGATGCCCAAAGAAGAAATTACCGCCACCTTGTTTCAAACCGCACTTGCCTTACCGCTAGCGATTATCGCTGTGCTTGGGTTTATTTCTGTGATTATGTCTTCTGCGGATAGTTATCTTAATGCCGCAGCGGGTGCCTTCGTAAATGATGTGGTTGTCCCTTTATATGGCGATAACCTCGATGGTAAACAAGTACTGAATATGGCCAAGGCCATTACGGTGGTGTTAGGTTGCTGCAGTATGTTTTTTGCCATTGCTGTACAAGACATTATGGATATATTGCTCAAAACCTACCAGTTTTGGGGTCCAACACTCGTTATTCCCTTGTTAGGCATTATCAGTGACAAAACACTACCACGATGGGGTTTTTATACCAGCGTATTAACAGGTGGATTAATCGTGGTGCTTTGGAATACTTTTGATCTGCAAGAATTAACCCAAGTCAGTGCCTTAATAGCAGGGATCTTAGGTAATGCAGCAGTGTATTTTGGTATTTATATGGGTGTTTTGAAAAAAGAAGCAATCAGTTGATCTCTTTTTACAAAATAGCGATTCGCAGTTTATATTTTACTGCTTTTTAACCAATATACTGCCAATAGAATATCCTGCGCCAAACGAGCAAATTAGTCCTAAATCACCGGATTTAAGATCATGATTGTGCAAGTGAAATGCAACAATAGAGCCACAGGACGCGGTATTGGCGTATTTGTTTAAAATAATCGGCGCTTCATGAGCCAGCGCATCGCGGCCTAAAATTTTCTTGATAATCAATCCATTCATGTTGATATTTGCTTGGTGTAACCAGTAGCGCTTAACATCTTGAGGATCGATCTGATTTTGTGAGAGATGTGTCAAAATATGTTCTTCGACGAGCGGGATCACTTCTTTAAATACTTTTCGACCGTTTTGTCTAAAACAATACCGTGGCAAGGGCGCATCTGTTTCGATTTCAGCATGATTCAAAAAGCCACTGTTATTTCGAATATTGTTTGAAAATGAGGTGAGCATTTTTGAGCTGAT
>JBFXKR010000054.1:0-7800 GCA_050173595.1 Candidatus Berkiella sp. | reverse complement strand
GTGTGCTCTTCCGATCTCGTAACACTTCATGAGGATGTGAGGCTTGCTCTAATGTGTGTGATAACACCACCACATCAACGCTATCGCTGAGAATGGGTAAAGATTCTAAGGCGCCAGACAAACTATTAATATTGTCATTTTCTTTGTTCAAATGGGGATTTATCAAAACTCGGTGAGAAATAAGACTACTAGATACCAATGATGAAAGGCCAGGTTCACCCAGGAAAAGCAAATGATAACCATACAATGTTGGTAGTATGCTAGATAACTCTTCATGTTCAGCAATAGCAAATCGTTTTCCCGCACCTTCTTGGTACCATACGTGATGTGATTTTTTTTCTGATACCATATGATTACAATAATCCAGCAAGAGTTAGTTAAGTGTCAAACGTAATACCAATTACCGCTTTTAAAGATAATTACATTTGGGCGATACACAGTCTAGACGACGCCGAGCTAATTGTTGTAGATCCCGGCGATGCCCAGCCAGTGTTTGATTACCTACAAAAAAATAAGCTTCGTCTCTCTTATATACTTATCACACATCATCATTGGGATCATACAGGTGGTATCAAAGCATTATTAGCACAATACCCCCAAGCTCAAGTGATTGGCCCAAAAAACGATAATGTCTCTTTGTTAACGCAAAGCGTCATAGAAAATGACAAAATAATCTTAAAAAATTTTGATGTAACTTTAAATGTTTTGGATATCCCCGGTCATACACTAGGGCATATTGCCTATTATAACGACGACTTATTATTTTGCGGCGATACCTTGTTTTCTTGTGGCTGTGGCCGCATTTTTGAAGGCACGCCAGAGCAGATGTATCAATCACTTGAGAAAATCAAGAAACTCAACAAAAACGCACGGGTATATTGTGGGCATGAATATACCTTGGCGAATATTACGTTTGCGCAAGCTGTAGAGCCCAACAACGCTGCACTTTTAGCCTATAAAGAACGAGTGTTAGCATTAAGATCACAAGGCCTTCCCTCATTGCCTTCTACTTTGCACACTGAGTGTGAAGTAAATCCTTTTTTACGTTGCACGCAAGAGGAAATAGCAAAAGCTGTACAAAAAAATGCCAATATTTTGACAAGCGATCCTGGCACCATTTTTGCGTATCTTAGAGAATGGAAAAACCATTTCTCTGCCTAGGGATTAGTTTGCAAACTAAATAAACGCTTGCTTTTTTGGTTGCGATTATTTAACATGGTGCTCTGATTAATTTAGAAGATTAAATCTTCTGAAAAATGAGGATACTTAAAAAATGCTGATAAATCTTGTCAATCTTAACGCGCTTTCATTGTTAAGTCTTGCCTAGACTGTATTCATCATGAAAAGTATTTTATCTGCCAAACGTTCTCATGCATTCGCACTGCTTGCTGCTTTATTTACTTATGCTAATTGCAGCACAGTTTCTTTTGGTGCGAGTGAATATCCTCGGGCTTCCAATCAAGAAGTAAATAACCAAACCCGAAATATTTTATCTCATCTTTTTACACCAAAAAATAATATTGATAATGCAACATCTACAGAAATATGGAATCGTTTTCGTGCACAATTAACTTTAGGTGCTAATCATAGCGCTCAACCACTGTTTCAGCGGCACACCAAGAGCTTTGCAAAACATCAAGATTACATTAATAAAGTCGTTAGAAATGCTTCGCCTTACTTGTATTACATTTTAGAAGAAGTAGAAAGACGTGGTATGCCAAGTGAAATTGCTTTGCTACCTATTATTGAAAGTGATTTTAACCCCAATACACTTAGTCACGCTGGCGCATTAGGTCTGTGGCAAATTATGCCAAAACTTGGAAAAATGCACGGCCTTAAACAAAATGCTTCTTATGATGGGCGTAAAGATGTTTATGAATCCACCAAAGTTGCGCTTGATCATTTACAATATTTACACAAAAAATTTAATGGTAATTGGCTATTAGCCATTGCTGCTTATAATTGTGGTGAAGTAAGATTGCTTCGCGCCATTAAGCAAAACAAAAGTGCAAATAAATCAACTGATTTTTGGGCATTGAAGCTCCCCAAAGAAACCACAAACTTTGTTCCTAAATTGTTAGCTTTTGCGGCTATTGTGAAAACACCCCATCAATATGGTGTTGTTTTACCTGCGATTCCTAACAAACCCGTGATTGCGCGCGTTCACACTGGTAAACCAATAGACATTGCACATGCTGCTAAGCTAGTCGATATCTCAGAAACCCAATTACGCAAATTAAATCCTGGGTTTAAAAAATCTACTAATTCAAGCGGGCCCCTTCATTTGGTTGTTCCTATTTCTCATGCTGAAAACTTCAAACAAAGAATGGGGGCAACAACATCTCCAATGCCTTCAACGGCACCCAAGACGAACGTCTTAGCAAAAGTATCATCTGAATCGGCTAAAACTAAGACTGTGCTTAACGATGTCACGATTGTGAGCAAAGAAAAAACAACCGCTAAAGCAGCCAAATACCATGTTGTTAAAAAAGGCGAATCAATTCCTAAAATTGCTAAAAAATATGGCATCAAAGAAAAAACTCTTTTTCAGATGAATGGCTTAAAGCATTCTTCCATTATTCATCCCGGCCAAAAAATAGTATTATCCTCAAACTAAGCCAATAATTTATCCAGCCTTTGTAAAAAGACTAACTTGATTGGGTTCCAATATTCCCCTAATCTTACAAAGGAAGATACTCTTTTATCCCAACTAACGTAGTAAAAACAATAATATGCAATCCGACGATATCTACAGTCTGTATAAAGCCGAGCCGAGCCTTCTGTATAAGCTTAAGCAATTTGCTAAGCAAAGAGGAATAGAGCTCACCATCGCGATTGTAGGCTTATTTGTGGGTATTGCTACGGTGATGGTGAGCTATAAAGTCGGGAAACATCAGGAAATCCTTCAAGCAAGTAGAATGACCGACAGCTATTTTAATGGCATAGTAGAGCTATTTGCTAAAAGTCCTGATGAGAATCAGCGGATAAACTTGCTCATGATTGCAAGAACAGAAGCTATCTTGGAAGATCTTGATAGGCTCAACAAACCTGAAAAAGCAGCCAGTGTTATTGTCTTCGTTTCTAACTTAAACCCTCGCCTATTTCACGAAGTTAAAGATGCAGAATTAAATAGAGAGAAATTTATTTTTCTTGGCAACATAAACTTAACTGAAACCCGTCTTTCAAACATTGATCTGCAACAAGCCGCGCTGCCATTTTCTAACCTTCGTTTGTGCGATCTCACTCATTCCAATCTAAAAGGGGCATTTTTGCGCAAAGCCAATCTAGAAGGAGCAATTCTAGATTTTGCAAACCTCAACGATGCAAACTTACAAGGTGCTAACCTAAAAAATGCCTCCATTTTTAAAACAACTTACGAGAATGCGAATTTAGAAGGCGCCATTTGGGTTAATGGGATCCGCTGTAAGAGCGGTTCAATTGGCCGCTGTGTATATTAAATATTGACTAAAAGCAACATCCTTTGCAGAATGAAGGTAATACTCCTCATTTTCAAGGATGAAAAATGTCGTACAAAGGCTTGTTAGTTAGCGCTCTTATTTCGACATTCGTTGCTCCCACAACTTCATTAGCTGCTTTTTGGGCACCCCATATCGGTGTCGACTACAAATGGTGGGGCTTAGAGCCAGCATGGGTTTATGAAGATACTTTTCCAAGAATTGATCATGGCTATAACTTTTACGTTGGTACTCGCATCAACGGTTATTTTGGCACCAACATTGGCTATGAAGAATCCACTCGCAAAAAAATCGGCGAACAGTTTGAAGGTGGAGAAATTATATTTGTCTCCCCAGAGCTAACTGGCAATGCCACCGATATCAATTTAAGAATTAGAGATTTTCACTTAGATATCAATTTTTACTGGGAAGTTTGGCGTAATTTTGAAATTATTTTTATGGGTGGTCTAGCCATGTGGCATATTGATTCCCATATTAATCATCTTAATGTCAATAATGGGGCTTGGATTGAATACAGAAATGAATCTGAAAACAAAGCAATGGGACGCATAGGTTTGGGCATGCAATATAATATTATGCCTTGCCTTGGCATTAAATTTTTGGTGAATAGTGATCCTGGTATCCGCGTGAATGTATCAGGGTTTGATGAAAATGATAACTTTTATAGCTTTAGCCCATACAAAACAGCAATATCCTACAGTCTGGGTATGGTTTATTCTTTTTCCAATCCAAGACGTCATCGAGAAATTACCGTGTATGATCCTTACAGTGATGAGTAGGTGATTGCAAAGCTATCTTTGTTGTTTTTCGTGCTTTCTGATTAACGCTATAGTTTCGTTGATCATAGTACAAAGCTCCGTAAAAGCATCATAACTACGTGTATCTAGCATTCTTGACGATATTTGCCTGTCTGCATAATAAACACCAATTGCTCTTGAATCGAGTATAAGCGGGGCAACAAAAAAATGTCCTTTACCAATTTTTTTATTAAAGTCAGAGTTTCGATATTTTCTTAACACTATTTCGCCTTTGCCACCTAACCAAGCAGAGCGCTGCTCGCGCAACAAATGTTGAAACAGCCAACCTTCTGGTGAATTCATTTGAAAATGAAAATTCTCAAGCAGATCTGAGTTTTGTTTTTCTAAAATAGACTTGCCATTTAGTTGCATTCTATCAGCACTGAGCAAAGCAAATAATACTCTATCAAAATCAGCACCATCATAAATACCTTTTAAACCAATATTCATGACATCGTTTACTGTCGCTATATTTTTGCTCGACAATAATATTGACAATTGCTGTATAGTCGCTTTTATTCTACTAGAAATTGGCGCAGCTTTTTCTAATTCATCACATTATTTTGGCTCATCAAATTACTCTTCATCAACCGGCAACGGGATATAATGCATTAACTGAGGATCGCCATATAAAGCAACTTCTTCTAAGACACGCTCAAGCGAATGCATGATGAGATGATTTACCTCATCTTGCGTGCAATTCAAAAATGATTTCAATTTTTTCATGCTTTCTAGTGTTGCTGTACTTTGCCATCCCTTTCGAAGATTTTGTGTTACTTCTCTTGCCAGCAAAACAGCATAACAAATATTATCAGGAGAGACCATTTCATGAACACTGATAGCTTGAGCACCCAGATTCCATTGTTTAACTAATTCAAGGGTTAATTTTTTTAGTGAAAAACCAACAATTTCTTGCTCTTTGCTTTCGTCAACGATTGAATGTGTTTCAAGTGCTTCATTATATAGCTTTGCTGATTCACCACCAAAAAATTGAAACATAATTTGGCCCAATGAAAAAGTGAGCGCTGCTGTCATTAATGGTTCTGAATTTAATATTTTAGCTTTACGCTGCGCAATGAGTGTTGTCAATATCGCACAGTGAAAGGATAATACAATTTCTTTTTTTAACGGTTCATCATCACAAAGCTCAAGCATGTGATTATAAATTCCTAAGCATATGCCTATGTTGCGCAAAGATTGAAAACCTAAAATAACCATGGCGCGTGCAATAGCATTAAAGCTTGATTGAACAGGATTGAGATAGACATCATCTGACATTCGAAGCAGTTTATTTTTAAATTGTGCTTTTTCTAAAATCTTTTGGGCTTCATCAAAGTTAAGGTTAGGATCTTTGATATCAGCAGTGATAAGTTTATGTGTATAAGCTCCCAGTGGGGCATTATCAACATCATTGATGAGTAACAACCAATCAGCGAGCGACTTAGATTCATCAAAATGAAAGCGGATCTTCCTGATCTGAGGTTTTTTTGCCTTATCTTCCCTTGCTGGATTTTCACCCATGGCTTTTGTTTCCAAGAACTACCCTTATGATGTTAAAGATAGCACTTCTTAAGGTTAACACCATAAAAATATAGTAGGAAAACTTATAAACTTGATCTATCTACACTCTCTTCGCCGTTTATATTAGCAGCTGCCACTTTTTGCCCCATGTTAGGCGGTATATTCTGAATTTCCTGTGGTGAATACAGGTAGCATTTCACTTGTTGCCCATTTGATAGACTGTAGCTCTCAGGATATTGCTCTAAACATCTAGCATGCACAAAAGGGCACCTAGGAGAGAAATGACAGCCTTGAGGTGGATGCAAAGCAGAGGGCAGCTCACCTTTTGGGGGTTGTAAATACGCTTTTGATTTTTGCAGCGTAGGTACTGAATTTAAGAGCGCAATAGTATAAGGATGTTTAGGTGAATGCATGATTTGTTGGGTTGTACCATATTCTACTATCCTGCCTAAATACATCACAGCAACATTATCCGCCAAATAATTCACAACACTAATGTTATGAGTGATAAACAATAAACTAATACTTAAATCACTTTGAATTGAACGCAACAAATTTAATATTTGTGCTTGAACCGATACATCCAAAGCACTGGTTGGCTCATCACAAATTATCAAGCTTGCACCGACTGCTAAAGCTCTGGCAATCGCAACGCGCTGGCGCTGTCCTCCTGATAATTCATGCGCATACCGCTCTTTCATACTCAAAGGTAAACCAACTTGTTCAAGCAAAACGTTGACCCTGTCAATTCTTTCTTGTGCATCAGTTCCAATCTTTAGCGCTAACATCCCTTCTTCGATAATATCGACTATCCGCATTCGTGGGTCCATCGAGGAATAAGGATCTTGAAAAATCATTTGCATTTTTTCGCGAAAATGTCTTAGCTTCTTACCACGTAATTTAAGAATATTGGTATTATCAAAAGAAATGTTACCTGTTAACGAGTCAATTAACTTTAAAATAGCTTTTCCAACAGTTGTTTTACCACATCCTAACTCTCCAACTAATGCCAGTGTTTTACCCTCTTGTAAAGTAAAACTGACACCATCTACGGCTTTAATAAAGCCTACCGTGCGCTTAAACAAACCTCTTTTTATTGGAAAATGTACTTTTAAATCTTCTACTTGTAAGATGTGATTATCATCCAGATCTTGTGCATGATAGCTGTGGGATGTTGCTACTTGCACTTTAGTTTGCGAATGAACACTTTCTATGCGCAATGGCGTGGGTATTTTTTTTAAAGTTTCTTTGTCATACCATAAACAACGAACGAAGTGTGCTTGTTTTGCTTGATATAACTCAGGGTTAATATGCTCACAACGGCTAAATACATACTTACAACGATCTTTAAAACGACATAAAGTAAATGCTTTGTCTAATCTTGGTACAAATCCAGGAATAACAGCTAACTCATGGCCATGTTGGGTATGCTCTGGCAGCGCTCCAAATAATTGCTTGCTGTAAGGATGCATGCTGCTATTCATGAATTCATCCATGGTAGAGGTTTCCACAATCGCACCTGCATACATCACAGCAACTTTATCAGCCATTTGAGCAACAATGCCCAAATCATGGGTAATTAATAAAATGGCCATGTCTAAAGTTTGGTTCAGATCTTTTAATAGGCTTAATACTTGAGCTTGTGTTGTAACATCAAGCGCCGTGGTTGCTTCATCTGCTATTAAAAGTGACGGAGAATGCGCTAAAGCCATCGCTACAACAACGCGTTGTTTTAAACCACCTGAAAGCTGATGTGGATATTGCTTGATGATGGTTTCAACATGGGGTAATCTTACTTTAATAAGAAGTTCTTTAACTTGATCGATTGTGTTTTTAAGGTTTTTATTGTTTTTTGCGCTTTGATTGATAGCTTCTAGAACTTGTTCACCAATGGTTAATACTGGGTTTAAGGCCGTTGCAGGATCTTGAAAAATCATGCCAATTTTATGCTTGCGAACTGAACGCATTTGATTTTCACTTAATTGATGAAGCTTAATCCCATCAAG
>JBFXKR010000053.1:0-7896 GCA_050173595.1 Candidatus Berkiella sp. | reverse complement strand
GATGATGATTGAATTGATGTTTTCTCATGCATCCCCATGCTGCGCTTCGCTTGCAAGGGGCTCATGCGTCGCTGCTGCCGCAGCGGTGGATGATGATTGAATTGATGTTTTCTCATGCATCCCCATGAAGGCACGTTTCGCGCGCAGCACAGGGTAAAGCATCCTCCTCACACCACAGCCCCGGCAGAGCAACAAAAATGAAAAATTGAATGGTGTCAGCCACCAGGTTTTTCATCTAAACTTATTGATTGAGCCCATCATATCTAAAAGGGAAAATAAGATGACAGTATATAGTGCAACCATAGAATGGAAGCGGCAAACCCAAACTTTTGATTATAAAACTTATAATCGTGAGCATCATTGGCGTTTTGCCAATGGTATGTCTATTGACGCATCGGCAGCTCCTGAATATTTAGGCAAAGAGAGCTGCTTAGATCCAGAGGAGAGTTTTGTTGCGACCTTATCGAGTTGTCATATGCTCTTTTTTTTAGCGATTGCATCCATGAAAGGATTTACGATTGATTCCTACATTGATAAAGCTGTTGGTACGCTCGAGAAAAACGCAAATGGTAAATTGGCCATGACGAAAGTGGTATTAAAGCCACAAATTACTTTTACTGGAGACAAGAAGCCCTCTGTTGAAGATATTAACCATATGCATGAAAAGGCGCATAAAGAATGTTTTATCGCCAATTCGGTGAATACTGAAATCAGTATTGAGTTATAGCGACGGGCGAGGACTCTGGCTTTTAAATTCATGCTCATTGAGGGTAACAACAGGACAGGCATGTCTAAAAATGACATTAAGAAATACCTGTTAAATAAGTTCAGTGGTGTCAGACACCAGGGCTCAGAACTGTGATCTAAAGTGGTATTGCACGATTTTAGTTCTTGCCGATAGCACATGAAAGTTCACTCTAGTGACTTCTTGCAGCCATTTTCAATCAAGTTATCACTTATACACAACCATTCATCTAAAATTGACATATTTTACGTGACATAAATTTCTCTTTAGTTTATGTTGCCGACTCACTCGTGATGGGTCTTCTCGAGAGGAATAGATAAATCGAGAACTGGCTTCAAAATCCTGCCTAGTTTTAATTATTGAACGGGTCTATCACTTAATAAGCAAACGAGTACTTTCATCTGAAGGTAGCTCATTTTATTGATTGCAAATTATTAAGGGTATCAACATGAAAGATCTTCAGGCATCTGATGAACCAAAAACATTATATCAAAAAATGGCATTTACCGTTACTTTTTACACAGGCACGCTCTTTCCTGAGTTTCTTGGGAATTCTCATTGGAATCATATTACAGATAACTTGATATTAGGTGCATTGCCCATCGCAACCGAAATTTCTGGCATGGGTAACCACCGAGATAAAATCATCGCAGATTGCCAAGCTAGAGGCAATGAGCTGGGGGCAGTGTATTCTATTGTTAATGACTTTGAAATCAAAGGTGAAAATTTGGGTTTAACACCCGTTTCTCCTGAAGATTGGAAAGCGAAAAATGTAAATCATGTGTTAGTACCAATGGATGACTTTGGTGGCAACATGGATATTAATGTTATGAAGAAGCATGTGGATGATATGCATGAAGTAATTGAATCAGGCAAATCTGTCTATGTGCACTGTAAAGCAGGTAAGGGTAGAAGTTTTAGCTTTATTGTTGCTTATTTACTAATGAGCACCGATATGGATGTAACACAAATATTTGGTTACCTCAGAGAAAAACGACCACAAGTTTCACCAGGCAAGGGGCAATTCGAATTAATTGAAAAATTTAGAGCAGAGTTTTGTCCACATAAAGCGCCATTAGATATGAATAGTAAAGTGTTTGAATCTTATCGCAAGGGTTGGAAAGGCAAAGTTAACAATCTTAAAAATGGATTAATTAATGCGTTCGGGGCGATCAATCCCTTTGGCGCTACACCAGCGGAACAATCATCTGCTGTTATTCCTAATGCACCTGCAAAAAACATGGTTCAAGAAGTTCCACCAACATTGTTAGTTGATAAAAAGCGTAAAGCAAGCACTCAAAATCCTGCTAAACGTCAAAAGCGTGTTGTTATTGATTTAACCAATGATGAAATCGATGAGCGAAAACCAGAACCTCAAGTTCGTTCAAGCGAGCGTTTACGTAAAAGATCGTTAGTTTAGAGCCCAGACTCAGGGGTCAGACCCCTGAGTTTATCAACTGAGGGGTCTGACCCCAGGAGAAAATTATGCCAAATCACCAACAAGACGTTAATGTAAAATTACCAGAAGGTAATCAATTCTGGTTAAAAAAACTAGGCCAAAAAGTATTGTCAAAAATTTATGAGGAAGGAGCTACACCTGGTAATGCCAATGAACCTGGTAGCATTGCGCAAACCTTTCAAGGGGTATATCAAGAATCTGGATTGCATGATGAAGCTCTTGCAATTTCATTACATCATCAAAAGGATCGAATTTCACTCGGTAAATTATTAAAAGGTATTAATCGATATTTTACGAGTGATCAAAAGCTTGTTAATGCAAGGCAAGATTATTTAACGCAAGTTGCTAGTGTTGTTTGGGCAGTAAAAGATCTGGCCGATAAACAAGGCGATCATTTTGCTCGTGGTTCAATCAAAATCAAAGATCCTAGCAGTAAATTGTTTGAATTTTTAAAAGGCTATGTACAATTTTCTACAAAAGCAGAAAACCCAGGCTTTCTCTTAGGCGCAAATGATTTTGCTTATAATCGCGATAAACTCTCAAGCCATTATACCACTTTTGAAACCGAACAATATGGTATTGATATGCGCTTTACCGGTGGCCAGCCCGCATTAGAAATCTTGCCTTGCTCAGGTGATTCCCATCTTTTGTTTGGTCGAGTTAAAATTAAAGATGAATGGTACACTTTTATTAAAGCTGAGCCTGTCGGACTAGCTTATCCTTTAGAATCTCTTGAACATGCAGGTCATTTATTATTGCCTAAAAAACAGCATCTTCATGTTACTCGAAAGGAAAAAGAGATACCAAAACCTTTAAAAGATGCTTATGAAGAATATTATGTAAATGAGCGATTTTATATTGAGCCAAATCCCGATGTGGCTGGTATGTCTAGACGTCAATGGCATGATGCACAGGCGAGTGGAATACCATTAGATATAGTAAAGTGGTATCCCAAAGCGACTACCGTTGCTGGTATGTACGAAGAAATGAACACCTTTGAACTAAAAAGTAACAAAGGATTGAAAGCAGTAAGGAAATTCAATAAAGAGGTTAAGAACCTTCATTTTAAAAAAGATATCGAAATCCGTACAGGTAATGAAGTCATACTTGATCTTCGTAAATTACCCGATTTCAAAGAGCTTAATAATCCGCCGAAGCCATATCTAGTTAAGCGAGAAGCCAGGATAGAAAACCATCCTGAACGTCAAATGTTGAATAATGTGATTGATCTAACAGCTGATAACCAAGATGGTGAAATAGATCATAAACGTAAATCACAAGCCCAAGGTAGCTCAAGCAAACGTTTGAGAAAATAGTTCTATTGTTTAAGAGCTTCAGTGGTGTCAGACACCTGGTTTGAGTAGCTAGCTTTGGTGTCTGACACCCATAGCCAATTATTTGCCAGCTAACTTAATATTGCCAATTTGGTTGATTTTGTCAGCAGATTTATTTAATATAAGCTTCTTAACTAGATCGCTTGGGTGTATTTAAGATGTTTAATCGTTGCTTTCAAATTGCTGCATTTGTGCTAATTAGTTTCTTCACTGCAAGCTGTTTAGCAAACGTGACTATCGAAAAGGCACAAGCTTGCGCGATGAAAAACTTAGATGTTTCATGCGAGAAAGGTGACAACATTAAACTAGATGTTATTCGCACCCATGATCAACGCGGTGTGGTGTTTTTAAACATCAATAGCACAGAAGCGATTGGTGATCATATCCTGCTTTACATCAATGGTAACAAACCTGAAATTCTTAAAATAGAGCAATTCAAAGCAAAATCCAGCTTCCAATCTAAAGGCACTTTTTTGAAGCTTAATACCATTAGTAAGCTCAAAAGTGCTACTTCTGTAAAATTTCAAATTGCGATGAAGGCAAGAAAGCCTATCAATGGTAGTTTAGGCCATAGCCATTTTGAATGGTTAAAGCGATTTGGAAACGCTTGTTCTTAATGGGGTCAGACACCTGGGTTTTGGGTGCCTGACACCTGGGTTTTAACTTGATTTATTTAAAATTAATCACAACAGGTTTTTCAAACTCATATCGATTCATAAATTGTAGTCCTGCACTATCAGTAATAACATAGGTTTTAATTTTAACTTTTGATTTCAATTGTGAATTTTTATTAAAACCGACGACGACTGCTCCATTTTGTTCTCTCACTGGAGAACCAGTTCCTATTTTTGATGAATCTAAACTCATTAATGTGTCTTGAATAAATAGGGATAAATCAATACCATTTTCACCAATGATTTGAAAATCAATATTTGAATTTCCAAATGCAACGTTACCTTGATTAGGTCCTAACTGAGGAACATCATTTGTAATTAAACCATTACAGAACCAGTTGCCAATGATCTTATTTGTGTGTAGTAAGGATCGATCATTTGGATCTACAAATGGTCCCGTTGTGGGAAAAGTTCCGCCTGGGTAGATTTTAGCTCCTGCTAAAAATCTTGTGCCAACGCCGCCGAATGGATGGGAGGCGTCTGGAGTTCCAATCAGTGGATTAGGAACATTTACAGAATAGGATTCACCTGAGCCGTCTGCTTTTAATGCACCAACCACATCAAACGTTTTAAGCAAAACCTCGCCTGCTAATGCAGCCATGGAAAAGATACTAGTTATGACGATTGAGAGTGATAATATTATATTTTTAATAAAGATTTTGCGCATAATTACTCCTTGGTGTTGAGCGTTATATTAAGTATATATAGCTGAAATTGATTTAACTTTAATTATAAATTTATATAGTAGGATATGTTGACAGTACCCTTTATCTTTTATGGATTTTACGTCGACTATGGCTGTTGGCGCTATTTTCTAAGATTTTTTAGGGGACTTATCTTTTTTTATAGAAAGAGTTGGAGGCTTTTTAGGTTCATTGTCCTTAGGGTTTTTCAAAGACAGTGATTGATAGGCGCTGACCAAGGCAGTTGTGGCGCTTTGTTCATCCCTTTTTAATTTAGATTGCGTTGCGAAGGCTTTTAATCGTTGAGTCATGTTCATCATGTCATTAATAGTGAGCTGGCGATTCCCAACTCTTGTATCTTTAAATTTGACATCTTCAAAACGCATGGGCTCCCAATTGCTAAGTGTTTCAAGTATGGCATGTTTTTTACTTTCATGAAATTTAATTAATTTTGATTGTTCTATGTATTCATCAATAAGATTTTTGGCATGAACTGATGTTTGGTCTGATAAATTTTCCAACAATTTTTTAGTCTCATGCCTTGATGCCTTAACTAACCTTATATTGTTTTCTTCATGTTTTAATTGCAATATAGCAGCATCGTTTAGTTTAAAATATTTTAGCTCACCCCCTTTACGGTTTGCCGCCATTTGTTGCATTTTTAGTTGATTTAATTCATAGTTCCAAAAAATACTAGAATCAGCGTCTATTTGTCCTTCAGGTAAGAAAACATCTACATCATCGCCATTATCGATCATCACGTATTGTGATGACAATGCACTCCATATTAAATTGGCATGGACTTTTTCAACAGACATCATGGGTGAGCTTTCATTTTCCCAATCAGGTTGAAGTAACCGCTCAACATAGTCAGAAATGGCTTCATAAATAGCACTAGGTGGATACTGAAAAATAGTTTCATACTTTTGCCTAGCGGCTAAGCTACCATCGCCAGTGTATAATACAATTTGGCGTTGTGCTTGGTTTGCGATAATAGATGAAAAGATTTTGTCCAATGATACTCTTAAAGATGTCATGGTATCTTCTTTGGCTTTAGTCCACACTGGGGTGGTACCTTTGGGTTTGGTAACGGTTTTGCTCAGTGATTGTTTTGCTAAAGGTTGATGGGAATCTATTTCGATATCGATTTTAAGCTTAATAATAACCGCCATTAATTGCGAAAACATGTCGTCAAACTTAACATAATCCACTGTTGGTGAGTATTCTTCGCACTTCCTAACAAATCGATAATGTAAATTAAAAAAGTCTTTGAGTGACATACTTTTGTCTATGATGCTTGCTACAATTTTATCTTTTTTGACATCTGGCCCATAAGCTTGCGAAACCATTTTAGTAGCAAGCCTTATAATAGCTGCTTTTATTCTTTTGCCTTCTTCCTCAATAATGATATCTTTAAATGGCAATGAAGAAGCCATGAGCGCTTTGATGATTTTTGATTTATTACCAAAATAGGCATGGGTGAAAAATATATGGGCATTATTACTAATATAGCCTTGAAAAGAATGCGCTCTCAGAAGGAATCTAAAAACTTTTTCGCTATTGGCATTTATTGCTTCTTTAAATAATAACCCGATTTCTTTATCATCTAAGCCTATCGATCCCGTGCCTTTTAAGTATTCCTTTAATCCAGTTAGATCATCATTTTTTATAAAATTGATAATGTCTTTAAGCATGTATATTATCTCAGAAAAATTACCATCGTCCTAAATTAAGACTTTTTTGAGAGACAATTTGTTCCATAAGATGAGCGGCTAATAAATTGATATAAATATCAATGATTTATTATACTAAGGTTTTTTTAGGTGGTAACAGAATAGGTTAAATGTTAAAAAATTAGCTTTTTATAGCATTTATGTTATTGCTCAGTTAAATTTTATTGCCTATTTGAGCAGAACTACCAAATATTGCGCTCATGATGTTACCCAACACTTTGGTGAATGAAAATGAATTTTCTTCTTGATGCCTTTTACGCTCAAGATTTTGTCGCCAGAGTATTCTGTCTCTGTCTTGTTGAGCACGGTCTTCTCTGGTTGAAACAATATTCGGGTTGCTTTGGTGCAATTGTTCTCGTGCCGATTCGAGCATGGACAAAAATAATGGATCAATTTCCTGAAAAGTAACTCTTTTAATAACTTGGGAACGCGTTTTCATACGGTGAGTTCTTTTCTTTAAAATGCTAGGATTTTTCAATATACCTTTAGCTTTACGTTTAGGTTTTATACGACTTGGCATATATCGCTCCGGCCTGTAATCATTACTTTGGAGATTGTACCTGCCATAAAAAATAATTAAAGTAAATTGGAATTGAAACAGACAAGAGCAAAGGTCAAACAGATAGATGGTGTCAGACACCTGGTTTGAGTAACTTGCTTTGAAGTCAGGCCCAGCTTTTTTAAAATGATTTTGCTAAAGTACTATAACGTTGATGTCGCTTTTCCAATAACTGAATCACATCCTCAATTTCACATTTTTTAGGAAATTGATCAGGGTGCATCAGTATGGCTTTTACTTTATTTTGAACATCTAAAGATTTACCAAAAAAATCATGCTGATGAAGTTTTTCAATAAAAGCTAAGTTTTCTGTCTTTGCGCTTGCTGTTACAGTGTTTCGTAAAATATCTGCAATTTCTTTAAACGGTATTGAAGCAATTGCTTTTAAAGTGGCATGTTGTTCGCTCTGATACTGATAATGCTTCACAACAGCCTTTGGGAATTTCCAATAATTTTGGAAGACATCTTCAATGCTAAACGCTGGGAGGGTGGTTTTAGGCTCATAAGGCTTGGGGTAATAATCATCCACTTTAAAAACAGGCACACCTTCAAGGTCGTTTAGCTCATCTGAATCAGATTCTGATTCAGACTTTAGCTGATCGCTTTGCAAAGCATCAGCGTTTAAAGACTCTGCGCTATCAATTTTATATGAATCAAAAATCGTTTCATCTTCTGTGCTAAGTAGCATGTTCCCTTGATGTATAACTGT
>JBFXKR010000052.1:0-7999 GCA_050173595.1 Candidatus Berkiella sp. | reverse complement strand
AATCGATAATTAAACTGGCCGGCCTTATTGGCATAGGCAGTTTGTTTCAATATGCAAAAAAAAACAATTCTTTGGAAAAAAAATTACTTTCCGAAGATGCAGTAAAAAGATTTTGGCTTCCTGCTTTGATAGCATTACATCAAATAGACCCAAGCATACCTGTTAACCCGCCAGTCGGCACTAAAGATAAAGATAAAGATAAAGATAAAGATAAAGATAAAGATAAAGATAAAGATAAAGATACAGATACTGGGCGCTGGTATTATACAACGCTAGCGCAGCGCTCGCATGAAATTTATAAACAGCAACTACAAGAAGCCCAATACCTAAGAGAGAAGCACCCAAGGCGCGCCACCGAGCTAAGTGACATCGTGCCTATAGAGCCAAACGATCCTGCATTGATTGAGAGGCTGCAGCATTACCATAGGCTTTTGGATGATTTTAATAGCTCACTAATCCGACCGCATATTGATATCACAAGTACTGCGCTAAGAATACCGAACATTGGTATTAGCCGTATTCCTGAAGATCTTATAAAGGATGAGACACTAAGTACATACTGGCAATCATTAACATCTTTAAATTGCAGCCGCAATCAGCTTCGCGCGCTGCCCCAGAGTTTAGGCAATCTTACGGCACTTCAAGGGCTTGATTGCAGCATCAATCAGCTTGACGCACTACCAGAGAGTTTAGGCAATCTTACCGCGCTTCAAGCGCTTGATTGCAGCATCAATAAGCTTCGCGCACTGCCAGAGAGTTTAGGCAATCTTACCGCGCTTCAAGCGCTTGATTGCAGCATCAATCAGCTTCGCGCACTGCCAGAGAGTTTAGGCAATCTTATGGCGCTTCGAGCGCTTGATTGCCAACACAATCAGCTTCGCGCACTGCCAGAGAGTTTAGGCAATCTTGCGGCGCTTCGAGCGCTTGATTGCCACAACAATCATCTTCGCGCACTGCCAGAGAGTTTAGGCAATCTTGTGGCGCTTCAAACGCTTTATTGCGACGACAATCAGCTTCGCGCACTACCAGAGAGTTTAGGCAATCTTACGGCGCTTAATCAGCTTCGTTGCAACAAAAATAAGCTTCGCGCACTGCCAGAGAGTTTAGGCAATCTTATGGCGCTTGAATTGCTTTCTTGCGACCACAATCGGCTTGACGCACTACCAGAGAGTATAGGCAAGCTTGTGGCGCTTCAACGGCTTAATTGCGAATACAATAAGCTTCGCGCACTGCCAGAAAGCATGGGTAATCTTGCGGCGCTTAATCAGCTTGTTTGCCACTTCAATCAACTTCGCGAACTGCCAGATACTCTATGCTCGCGATTTTTTAAAGGGTGGCGCAGCAATACGCTGAAATACCAAATGCCAGCCCCAGAGCAACAAGCAGCATTCTTACCGCAGTTTGCGGCCAACAATGCACAAGCTCCTTTGGCTAATGCGCAAAGCTCACCAAGCGCAGAGCCAGAACAAAAAAGGAAAAAGCATAACGAGCCCAAATAAGGCTTTGCCAAGCGACTATAATCAGGCAGGGGTAATGTGCTATCTCCCCTGCCTTTTTAATATAAAAAATGAGCCCCCTCTAAATCTCATTTTGTAAAAATCTAATCGTTGTAAAACCAAACGCTTATGGTTTATAGGGTTTCTTGCATATATCTCTTTATTAAATTATGCATTAATGCATATTTATTACTGAAATATCCAGCGCTATTGGTGGTTGGCTGTATTATTTTTATCAAGCTATACTCGCGCGCTTTAATCAACGAGTAATTAATATGTCCATAGCCGTTGTTTTTAGTCGGGCCAATGTTGGTCTTGATGCGCCTTTAGTTGTGGTTGAAACCCACCTTTCAAAAGGATTAACTCAATTTAGTCTAGTAGGCTTACCTGAAACTGCTGTCAAAGAAAGCAAAGATCGGGTTCGCAGTGCTTTATTGCAAAGTGGCTTTGTTTTTCCTAAGGGTAGAATTACCATTAATTTAGCGCCAGCTGATCTGCCCAAAGAAGGCGGACGCTTTGACTTGCCAATTGCTATCAGTATTTTGTTAGCATCAAAGCAATTACATTGCCCAGACATGGCAAAATACGAATTAGCAGCAGAGCTTGCTTTAAGTGGCGAGCTTCGCCCAATAAAAGGGATCCTTCCTTTAGCGCTTGCCACCAAAAATGCACAGCGTAACCTCATCATTGCCAATCCTAATCAAGCAGAAGCCTCTTGGGTAAATGATTTAACAGTTTATCCTTTTGAAAATTTTCTAAGCGTGTGCGCACATCTATCAGGAAAAGTATTGCAATTACCACTCAAGGCAAGCACCACATTAGAAGATAACACCGATGATGGTGTATGTATGTCTGAGATCTGTGGCCAGCACCAAGCCAAACGTGCGTTGGAAGTTGCCGCAGCAGGTGGACATAGTTTGCTTATGGTTGGCCCACCTGGCACGGGCAAAACCATGCTGGCAAGCAGGCTGAACACTATTTTACCACCACTAACGCAAAAAGAAGCCTTAGAAGTTGCAAGTTTATATTCGATTAGCCGCTTAGGTTTTTCCCAAAAAGCATTGGCAAAAAGACCTTTTCGTCAACCACATCACACCGCATCTGCAGTCTCTTTGGTTGGTGGTGGGCGCACCCCCATGCCAGGGGAAGTCTCTCTTGCTCATCATGGTGTTTTGTTTTTAGATGAATTACCTGAATTTAATCGTCATGTTTTAGAGGTGTTACGCGAACCTTTGGAATCTTCTAAAGTGAATATTTCGCGCGCCCAAGGCCACGCTGTGTACCCTGCGCATTGCCAGCTCATCGCTGCGATGAATCCTTGTCCTTGTGGTTATTTGAGCGACGCTCGACATAACTGCCATTGTACCCCTGAGCAAGTTCAACGGTATCGTAATAAAATCTCTGGCCCCTTACTTGATAGAATAGATATGCACATTGAAGTGCCCTCATTAGATCCTGGTCGATTAGCCTCATTTCACCCAAAACAAGAAGAATCAACCCCTGTTATTCGCGAGCGTGTTATCAAAGCAAGAGAGAAACAATATCAACGCCAACAACATACCAATGCGAAACTAAGCACCCATGAAATAATTGCCCATTGCAAGCTAGATAGCCAGGCGCAACAAATGTTAACATCTGCTTTAGAGAAACTGGGCATTTCTGCGCGCGCTTATCATCGGATCTTAAAAGTAGCACGCACCATAGCAGACTTGAGTGATTCAGAAAACATCCAAACTGCCCATCTTGCACAAGCAATCCAGTTTCGTAAGTATGACAGGGAGCTCTAACAGTACGAAATTTCTAATTTTTTACAATCTTGGCGGTTTTGTTCACTACTTTAATGGAATAAATAATGTGATAGCTTTTAGCCTCAGTATCTTCTTAAGTGCTTTTTTGCTTTTTATTGCACAACCTTTATTAGCTAAAAAATTACTGGCCTCATTTGGCGGCACGCCTACCGTTTGGCTATCCATCGTGCTCTTTTTTCAAAGCATTTTATTACTCGGTTATTTATATGCATTTATCTTAACTAAAATTAAGCGCTTAAAATTACAAGTCCATATTCATGTTGTTTTACTAATAACATCCGTTGCTTTTATTCCTGTTATACCGATTGAATCAAAACTATTCTTACAAGCTTGGCCACCACTAGGTGTGTTTGGCATCTTAGCGGCCACCTTATGTTTACCTGCCATGGTGATAGCAGCCTCTAGCCCATTATTGCAATATTGGTATTGCCAATGCTATCAAACCCAATACCCTTATCGATACTACGCACTTTCCAATGCAGGATCATTAATTGGTTTATTGGCTTTTCCCTTTTTACTAGAGCCATTTTTTGGATTGCAATTTCAATTGTATGGTTGGTCGTTACTGTATATCGTATATTTGTGCACAGCCGGTGTTTGTCTTTACATTGTTTATCATCAAAAGACAAAGCAAACCAAAGATGCTGCGCTCAACCCACCGCTAAAAAAATCAAGCATGCTTTTTTGGGTTATATTGACTTTTCTCAGTTGTGCGCTGTTACTATCATCCACGCAAATCATGTTACAAGATGTTGCTGGGTTTCCATTGCTGTGGGTTGTGCCTTTATCTTTGTATTTAATTTCTTTTATTATTACCTTTTCTTACCCCAGTCTTTATGTTAATTATGCCTGGGCCGCCTTGTTTATTGGTATTTGCGCAACGTTATTTTATTATTTTTCTCACCATGCACTCTCACTAACAAACCAGATCTTTTTATATTGTGGATTGCTATTTTCAGGCTGCATGATCTGTCATGGCGAGCTATACCAATTAAAACCTGATAAAACACATCTAACAACCTATTATCTTTTGATAGCCTTAGGTGGGGTGTTAGGGGGCGTGTTTGTTAATTTAATTGCCCCCTTGATCTTTAATCAATGGTGGGAGTTTTATGGCAGCATTTTTGGTATTTTAGGTTGTCTTGGGATCCTCATTACAATCAATTATTCAAATAAACCATCACAACCTGTCATCAGCACGGTGTGGTTGATTTCTTTTATCAGTCTTGGGGCATTATTGTATCTTCATCTAAAGAATGCTCACCAGGACGTTATGTTGAGTCATCGTAACTTTTTTGGTGGCTTTGAAGTCACTGAGCGATTTGCAAATAATCATGAGCTGCATTATCGCACACTCACTAATGGCAGCATTTTGCATGGCAAGCAATTTTTATTCCCTGAGAAAAGAAACAACGCAACTACCTATTATAGCCAGCAAAGCGGCGTGGGCTTAGCAATAGCATATCAACGAGAAATTAAGCGAAATACTGCTCTTCCTGGCTTATCTATTGGTGTGATTGGTCTTGGCAGCGGCACACTCGCCGCGCTGACTGAATCTCAAGATACATTACGATTTTATGAAATTGATCCGGATGTTGAAAAAATAGCAAGAAATTATTTTTATTACTTAAAAGATGCACGCGCAACCACCCATGTCATCATTGGTGATGGCCGCCTTAAATTATTAGAAGAACTCAAGACTAAAGGAAGTTGCCAATTTGATGTACTTGCCATCGATGCTTTTAATGGCGATGCAATTCCTGTGCATTTGTTAACGTTGCAAGCACTTGAAATTTATCTTGAACATTTAGCGCCTCAAGGAATATTAGCTTTTCACACCTCTAGCCGCTATGTTGATTTACTTGCGCCATTGCAAGCGCTGGCATCTAAAATGCACTTGTATATGTTTACAACTTTTAACAACGAAGATTTGAATAATGGCATTTTCAACGCACAATGGGTACTCATGTCCAAAAGTGGGGATATTGGACCGTTTTTATATCTTAAACAAAGTTTACTTTTTCCTGAAGAAAAAATAATCCCAGTATGGACAGATGATTATAATTATTTGCTATCGGTGATTAAGTGGTAAAAAGATCAATTTATCAAGCCTTGAAAGCCTATATCTAATGTCTTAGACTACATCCCCCCAATTAAAAAATAGCTATGTAAGTTTATGTTTGAACTCAATACACAGCAGCAAGCCGCTGTCAAATATATCGATGGGCCTTTACTGGTCATTGCCGGCGCTGGTAGCGGCAAAACGCGTGTGATTACGCAAAAAATTGCTCACCTGATTGAGCAGTGCCAAATACAACCCAAAAATATTTATGCGCTCACCTTTACTAATAAAGCTGCCAAAGAAATGTCATCGCGTGCAATCAAGTTATTTGCTAAACGAAAAGTTGGAAAGATTCATGTTTCAACTTTTCATTCTTTGGGTTTAGATATTATTAAAAAAGAAGCGCGAATTTTGGGTTTAAGCAGCAATTTTACTTTGTTTGATTCACTTGACACAATTAACCTCTTAAAAGAGCTTAGTCAGAAAATTACTGCCGTCAGTGATGATCATATTCAAAGTATTCAACATATCATCTCTAATTGGAAAAATGATTTAACAACCCCCTCACAAGCGCTTGAACTTAGCGAAACAGAAAATCAGCATTTGGCTGCGCGTTTTTTTGCAACGTATGAAAGTACTTTGCGTGCTTATAATGCCGTTGATTTTGATGATTTAATTGCCTTGCCAGTGATATTGTTTCAAAACCATAGTGATGTATTAGATCGCTGGCAAAATAAAATACGTTATTTGTTGGTCGATGAATATCAAGATACCAATACAGCACAATATAATCTTATCAAGCTTTTATGTGGCACACGCCAAGCTTTAACCGTGGTGGGTGATGATGATCAATCTATTTATGCTTGGCGTGGCGCCAAACCTGAAAACATTTTCTTATTACAACAAGACTATCCTAATCTGAAGGTGATTAAATTAGAGCAAAACTATCGCTCTACCAGCACCATCTTAAGCGCTGCCAATCAACTCATTGCGAACAACCCGCATACTTTTGAAAAGCAATTATGGAGTAGCTTAGGTCAAGGTGAGCCCATTCGAATTTTAGCAACACCCAATGAAGAAGGTGAGTATGAACGTGTTTTAAATGAAATGATGGCACATCAGTTTCGTCATCGCTTACCCTATGATCATTACGCCATCTTGTATCGCTCTAATCATCAAGCCAGAAATCTTGAAAAAGCATTACGCGCCAATGGCATTCCTTATCAAATCAGTGGCGGCATTTCATTTTTTTCACGTACTGAAATTAAAGATCTCTTTGCTTATTTTCGCTTAATGATTAACCATGATGATGATTCAGCCTTTTTAAGGTGCGTCAATACGCCAAAACGTGACATTGGCCCTGCCACTTTAGAGAAGCTCGGAAACTATGCTAAATCACGAGAATGCAGCTTATTTAATGCCTGTATGGAATTTGGCTTATCTGAGTTTTTACAAGAAGCCGCCCGAATACGATTGCAGCAATTTGCTGATTTGATCATGCAAACTTTTGAAAAAGCAAATTCTGATGAGTGCATCACAGTGCTACAAACTTTTGTAAAAGAAATTGGCTACTATGACTATTTAACCGACACCTCAACCACACCACAAAGCGCAGAAAAACGGATTGAAAATGTGCTTGAGCTATTGGCATGGTTATCTAACCTTATCAAAGCAGATGGGCAAGGTTTGAGCTTTAATGACGCCATTAACAAAATGATGCTGCTTGATATTTTAGACAGAGAATCCAAACAAGATGACAATCGTGTACAGCTTATGACATTGCATGCCGCTAAGGGATTAGAGTTTCCCCATGTGTATATTATTGGGTGTGAAGAAGAAATCTTGCCGCATAAAACATCGATAGAGCAAAATGGGATTGAAGAAGAGCGCCGACTTGCCTATGTTGGCATGACCCGAGCGCAATATAGCTTAACCTTAACCTATGCCAAACAACGCAAACGTTATGGGGAGCAACAAAGCATTATACCGAGTCGCTTTTTAGATGAATTACCACCTGAGCTTGTTTTTCGAGAATGTGAGCAATCACCAAAATCGCAAGAAGAACAACGCGCATCCGGTGTTGCCCATTTATCAGCACTCAAGGCTTTGCTGCAACAACCTGAATAAAGGGATCTTAAAAAGATCCCTCTTGCTTAACCTTATTTCTTTGGTGGGATCATGTACTCAATGGTCATTTTCAATTCTTGATCAGAGCATTGGTTACAAGTACCTTTTGGCGGCATCGCACCTTTACCTTGGATTGCGATTGCTAACATACCATCAATCCCGACTTGCATCCGTTCTTTCCAGTCAGCAGCATTACGAAACTTAGGTGCACCACCAACTCCTGTCTCATGGCACACAGCACAAGTTGATTTATAGCGATCTTCACCAGCTGTAGCACTGAGCTCGGTTGAGGCAACAGGGGCTGAGGCGACTAAACCGCCTTCAGCTTCTACAGTGCCTACAGGCTTAATTCGCTCGTAGATAGCCTCAGGCGTCATGGAATCTTTTAGTTCATAGCCAAAAGAAAGCGAGGGAGCCCCTAATAGCAAAACGCACTGAACAAGAAGTGTTATTCTTTTTATCACCGTGATCTCCACAAAACCCTCAAACTTTCACTTTGGGGCATA
>JBFXKR010000051.1:0-8024 GCA_050173595.1 Candidatus Berkiella sp. | reverse complement strand
AAGTAGTGGAATCTTTAATGACGGGTGTGGCTGATCAATCAATGGATTTATCTACTAAATCCTTAATAGAAAAACTAACTTCAGTTTAAAGAAAAAACGGGAAAGTTAAACTTTCCCGTTTTGCAGACAATTAGCCTACGCGAGTTACCACTTGGCTGTTGAATAACTGTCCTAAGAAATGGCCTAAAGCATAACCTGCTACAGCACCACCCATGCCACCAAGGCCACCTAGGGCGTATTGGCTAGCATTTACCCCTACAAATGGAACATTAAGCGCATAGTTTGATGCTAATGTGCTACCTGTGCCAGCAGCATATCCACTCATACCACCAAAGTAGGCTGAGCCCCATTTGATAAAATCATTAACTGTAAAATCAACAATAGTAGTATTGGTGCCAGTGCCAGCGCCTGATACAACTTCAACTTCCTGTAAACTTAATTGCCGCATAATAGACCTCGCAATGCGTTCTGAAATATGAAAACATCTTGTACAACAAATTGTACGTAAGCAATTTACCATGTTTTGTCTACGGGTCAAAAAAATCGAGCAGATAATATAAAGTTAGCAGAGCACCCTCAAAAGGAAAATCGTTATGGTTCAGAACAATCTAGATTTAGTCGATTCCTTGAATGAAAAAAGTTATGCAGCGCTCTATACAGAGTCTATTAATGATCCAACTACTTTCTGGGCCAAGCAAGCAGAACGCTTTATAACTTGGTATCAACCTTGGCAGTCAGTTTCGCAAAGTAATTTTGAGCAAGGCATCGTGCGATGGTTTAGTGGGGCAAAACTCAATGCTTGTTTCAATTGCCTTGACAGACATTTACCGCAAAGGGCCAATCAAGTTGCTTTTCTGTGGGAGGGAGATAACTCGCTTCGACGTTATGCCATTACTTATCAAGATTTATTTGAACAAGTATGTCGTTTTGCTAATTCGCTAAAAAGCTTAGACGTTAAAAAGGGAGATGTTGTTTGCATTTATATGCCGATGATCCCACAAGCTATTGTTGCCATGTTAGCTTGTGCGCGTATTGGTGCCGTTCATACGGTTGTTTTTGGCGGCTTTTCTCCGATAGCACTTTCTGAGCGCATTCACAATTCAAATTGTAAAGTACTGATAACCGCCGATGAAGGTCTTCGTGGAAATAAGAAAATTCCTCTCAAAAAAAATGTTGATGAAGCATTAAAGCATGCCCATGTTAAACATGTCATTGTTGTGAAAAATAGTGGCACGGCCATACCCATGTATCGTCGCGATGTGTGGTATCACGAGCTTGTGAAAAATCAATCCACGCACTGTGAAGCGCTGATGATGGATGCTAATGATCCTTTATTTATTCTATACACCTCAGGCTCAACCGGAAAGCCCAAAGGCTTAGTGCATGCAACGGGCGGCTATCTTTTGTATGCCACAATCACTTTTCGTTATGTATTTGATTATAAACCTCACGATGTTTATTGGTGCACAGCAGATATTGGTTGGATCACAGGGCACACTTATATTGTTTATGGTCCGTTATCAAATGGGGCAACATCCGTGGTGTATGAAGGCGTTATCACAGCGCCTGCCAATATTGCTTGGGATATCGTTGATAGATATCAAGTATCGATTTTTTACACGGCACCAACAGCGATTAGAGCGTTGATGGCAAGTGGCGATTCTCAATTTGAATCATCAAGTCGAAACAGTTTAAGGATTTTAGGCACAGTGGGTGAGGCAATTAATCCTGCTGCTTGGCATTGGTATGATGAAAAAGTTGGGAAAAGTAAGTGTCACATCGTTGATACGTGGTGGCAAACAGAAACCGGTGGCGTCATGATTGCACCATTACCTGGCGTGAAATCACCCAAAGCAGGAGCAGCCTGCTTGCCATTTTTTGGTGTGAAACCGTGCATTCTTGATGAAAAAGGAAATCAAGTGAAAGCAGGTGAAACCGGATTTTTAACTATTTCACAAAGTTGGCCAGGGCAAGCTTGTACCATTTTGGGAAATCAACAGAGATTTATAAATGGCTATTTTAGCCAATTTCCAGGTGCTTATTGCACGGGTGATGGTGCCTATCAAGATGAAGCAGGCGATTATTGGATCACAGGGCGCACAGATGATGTGATCAATGTCGCAGGTCATCGCTTAGGGACAGCTGAAATTGAGAGTGCGCTTGTAAAGCATGAAGCCGTAGCCGAAGCCGCTGTGATTGGTGTGCCACATCCTGTTATAGGAGAAAGTGTCTATGCATTTGTGGCGCTTGCGCAGGATAAAAAATGGGGAGAGAATTTAGTCTCAGTGCTTCAAAAGCAAGTGACCGATGAAATTGGAAAGTTGGCTATGCCGGAGCATATTGAGTGTGTGAGTAAATTGCCAAAGACGCGCTCTGGCAAAATCATGCGGCGATTATTGCGTCATGTTGTAGCAGGAGAATTTGATAAAATCGGCGATACTTCAACCTTGGCCGAGCCAGAAGTGTTAGAACAACTTAAGGCAGCCCATAAAAATAGTAAGCAACCAAGCAAAGAATAATGCTGATGAAGCATAGTGCAAACGGCCGATTTTTGATAGGCTTACAAGCACAAAGCTCGTAAAGGAAATTACCATGCAAGAGGTTTACATTGTTGGGGCCGCAAGAAGCCCAGTAGGCACTTTTGGTGGCTCACTTTCTAAACTGTCTGCAAGCGCTGTCAGTGCGCAAGTTATCAAAGGGTTATTAGAAAAAATTTCTCTGACTCAAGATAAAATCAACGAAGTCATACTAGGACAGGTACTCACAGCCGCGATGGGACAAAATCCAGCCAGGCAAGCAAGTATTGCCGCAGGTATTCCCTATAGTGTTCCTGCTATGACCATTAACAAGGTTTGTGGATCAGGCTTAAAGTCTGTTCAGCTTGCTTACCAATCTATTGCATTAGGCGAAAGTGATATTGTGGTTGCGGGTGGCCAGGAAAATATGTCCATGGCGCCACATGCGTTATTGAATTCACGCACAGGTCAGCGCATGTCTGATTGGCCATTAAAAGATACGATGATAGTCGATGGCTTATGGGATGTGTTTAATAACTATCACATGGGACAGACAGCTGAAAACATCGCAACAAAATTTAATATTTCCAGAGATGCGCAAGATGCTTTTGCAGCAATGTCACAGCAAAAGTATGAAATGGCTCAAAAAGAAAATCGATTTGCATCCCAAATAATTCCAATTTTGGTGCCAAAAGGCAAAGGTGAGTCAACGCTATTTCAACAAGATGAATACCCAAGAGCCGGCGTCACGCAAGCATCACTCAGTCAGCTCAAGCCTGCTTTTGTTCCAACAGGAACAGTGACTGCGGGTAATGCCTCTGGCATTAACGATGGTGCAGCGATTGTTATCGTTGCTAGCAAAGCGGCTATTGAAAAATATGGTTTAAAGCCACTCGCCAGAATCGTTGCCAGTGCACAGTCAGAGGTTGATCCTGCTATTATGGGCACAGGTCCTATTCTTGCTAGCCGCCTGTGTTTGGAAAAAGCCAACTGGTCAGTAAATGATCTCGACTTAATCGAAGCCAATGAAGCATTTGCCGCACAAGCGATTTGTGTGAACAAAGAAATGGGTTGGGATGAAAGTAAAGTCAACGTCAATGGCGGTGCTATTGCGATTGGACATCCCATTGGGGCATCAGGCGCAAGAATTTTAGTTACCTTATTGCATGAAATGATAAGAAGCAATGCCAAAAAAGGCCTTGCAACTTTATGTATTGGTGGTGGGCAAGGGATTGCATTAGCCATTCAAAGCGTTTAACCAGATCTTAGGGAAAGACATGAGTAAACGAATTGCGTTAGTGACAGGTGGTACTGGCGGTATTGGGACATATATATGCCGTCATTTACATGATAATCAAGTGCAGGTTATCGCAGGTTATAGCCATGGGGGCGATGCAACCCATGCTAAAAAATGGCAAGAAGAACAAGCTAAAAATAATTATGAGTTCGAGATTATTTACGGCGATGTTTCCAATTTCGAATCTTGTGGTGGCATGATAGAAGAAGCCCAATCTAAAGTAGGGCCAATTGATATTTTGGTGAACAATGCTGGGATTACCCGTGATGCTACTTTCAAAAAAATGGAAGTAGCGCAATGGGATCAAGTAATCAGAATAAACTTAGATAGCATTTTTAATGTGACACGCCATGTGATCAACGGTATGCTAGAGCGAAACTTTGGTCGCATCATCAATATTTCTTCAATTAATGGGCAAAAAGGCCAATTTGGGCAGTGTAATTATTCAGCTGCCAAAGCGGGGATGCACGGTTTTACCAAAGCCTTAGCACAAGAAGTTGCCAACAAAGGTGTAACAGTGAATACCATTTCGCCAGGCTACGTGGCCACTGAAATGGTAAAAAAAGTTGCGCCGCAAGTGTTAGAAAAGATTATTGCGCAAATCCCTGTTGGGCGATTGGCGGAGCCGGCAGAAATTGCTAGAGTAGTAGCCTTTCTAGCATCTGATGACTCAGGATTTATTACTGGAGCAAATTTCGCCATTAATGGCGGACAATATATGTCTTAGTCTTACATCGATGAGGGCCCGATGATGAGTGAACCACGCATTATCAAAAAATATCCAAATCGTCGTTTATATGATACCGCGATCAGCAGCTATATAACACTTGAGGATGTGAGACGATTAGTCGTAGATCAAGTCAGCATCAAAGTCATTGACGCGCGCACGCAAAACGATATTACGCATAGCACTTTGCTTCAAATTATTATCGAGCAAGAAGAGAATGGTCCCCCCATGTTTTCTATCGATAGTTTGCAAAACATGATTCGCTCTTATGGTGGCTCAATGCAAGAGATGCTCAGCCAGATGTTTGAGCAAGGGGTGGAGCTATTTTCTAAGCAGCAGACTTTATTCAAATCTTGTCTTGCTCAGGGAGTACCCCAACCTCAAGAAAATGCTGATCCACTGCGTTTAATGACAGAAATGCTACAAAAAAACATGTCGAATTGGCAGCAAATACAGCATCAATGGATGGAAAGTTTTGTCGCGAAAGAAACCCAGCGTCAAGAGTCCATGCCAGATGATGAGCCTATGAGCGCCTATTCATCGGAAAAAAGCAAAGAAACAGAATAGCATCTGTTTCTTGCTTGACACCTAACTATGCGCTGCCTATTCTTTTGGAAAGACTGTTGCGTTGCAAAATTTCCAAAAGGAGACCATTATGCCAGCATCGATGTATGATCAGCTCTTAAATCCGCAAAAATCATTTCTTGCCCCTATGTTAGCGTTCAATAACTTGGCCTTGCGCCTTTATGGTGCTGTGGGTAAAGAGCATTGCAAAATGATGAATAATCTCATGCATTGTCATGCGCAACACCTTCAAGACATTAGCCAAGCTAAAAAGTTCGAAGAAATGATGCAACTTCATGGCGAATATTTAGCAAAAACAGCTGCACCTTTGAATGATTATGCGCAGCATATGATTGATACCATACTAGAAAGTAACGAGCGCTATGCCAAATGGCTAGAAGAAAACTTTCAGAAAAATACCCAAGCAATCAGTGAAGGCGTGAAAAACACCTTAAAAGAAGGCAAACAATTGCAAGATAAAGCGACGGGTAAAAAATAAATTTAATAGTGATTTAAAAGAACCGACGATTGTCGGTTTTTTTTTGAATAAATTGGGGAATAAAATTCATGCGTCCCTTGAATCGCTGTGGCAGCAGCATGGGGTTAAAATCATATATGAATTTTTTCCCATGCTTGCGCTAACCCCATGCTGCGCTACGCTTGCAAGGGGCTATTATGCGTCGCTGCTGCCGCAGCGGTGGATGATGATGAATGATTTTTAAACTCATAATCATATATGAATTTTTTCCCATGCTTGCGCTAACCCCATGCTGCGCTACGCTTGCAAGGGGCTATTATGCGTCGCTGCTGCCGCAGCGGTGGATGATGGTAAATTATCTTTAACCCCATGCTGTCTTGGTTGCGGCAGCAACCACAGTTAATAGCCCCGGGTAAGCGCGTTTCGCGCGAAGCCCGGGGTTAAGAATCCTCCTCACACTCTAGCCCCGGTAGGGGCGAAAGAAAAAGATTGTGTTAGACCCCTTTGTTGATTAAATTAAGGATCAGACACCAGAGGATATTCAATGAACGAAAGTAAACCTATTCAATGGGCAACAAAGGCATTAAATGATCTTGGGATAAATATTCTTAAAGAACCCGAAGTAGTGCGCGCCATGCCTTGGTCAACAGTGACACGATTTTCAACTTCAAGTGGGGATGTTTATTTAAAGCAAATGTCACCGCAGTTTGCAGTTGAGCCGCTGGTTTTAAACTTATTGTTAAAGGATTTGTCTGCGCCTGTCACAAAAGTGATAGCGCATAATTCAAAATCATATTATTTTTTGATGTTAGAGGCAGGTGCTTGTTTAAGAAATAAACTTAAAGATAATTATGATACTTCACTCGTATGTCATATTTTAAAATCCTATGCGCAAATTCAACTTAATGCGATTGCTAAACAAACGGAACTCCTGGCATTAGGTGTCAAAGATTGGCGGTTAGAGAAATTACCTGCTCTTTATATCAATTTGTTAATGCAAGAAGATTTACTCTTTGCAGATGGTCTATCTGATGAGGACATTGTTAAACTAAAAACTTTATATGGTACATTTGTTGATGATTGTAACAAACTAGATACGTTTGCTATCCCACATACCATTGAGCATGGAGATTTTCATGATAACAATGTATTGATTTCAGATAACAATGTTATAACATTTAACGATTGGGGCGATACCAATATTACCCATCCGTTCTTTTCATTGGGCTCTTGGCTCGATAGCGCCTCTCGTCATCATCACTTAAACAAAAAGGATCCGCGATATCAAATTCTATGCACTGCATACCTTGAAGCTTGGCGGGCTTATGCTCCCATGGATAAATTATTTGAGGCATTTGAGCTAAGTGAACGATTAAGACCTATACTTTTTTGCATTAACTTTTGCCGTGTGACAAGTTGCAAAGGTATGGAAAAATTGGGGCAATTTAAAGGTTATATATCAGAAGCCTTAAAAGAATATATTTCTCTTATGTCACATTAATTTCAAAACCTGAGCTATCATTATAAGTTTTAGCAATGAATATAGAAATTTCAAAGGCATGCTAGATAGGCACGTCTTTTAGTATAAAATTTTATTATACATTTTAGGTAATATTTTTAATGTAATAACACCGTAGATTTCTCAGACAAAGGTTAAATTTCTATAGTTTATTTATTCTAAGCAACGTCTTGCGATATCAATCTATGAATTAGCTCTGTGCATATGCACGTAAATAAATGCATATTATGTATAACCACATTTTTTGTCATAATTAAATTGACATTATTAAGTTATGGTGGTAAATTACCCTCATCTCAAAGTAGGTAAAACTGTTTATGATTCTCATTAACGCACATAAAAAATTTTGTTTATTCATTAAAAGCCGAGTTATCAGCACTGATCTCACGCCGCCACGTCTATTCTAAATTGCAGTATCAACTGCTTTTTCATCTAGATTGAAATAGATCTAAAATCGATATTGCTCTGTTATTTTGATCTTTTTTTGTTGATTTGAGATCACATTGAACGATTGACTTTTGAGTTTTGGACCTCTATTTCACTCTATTTCTTTATTTTAATACTTAACAAATTAAGTATAAATATGAGGTAATATTATGAAACTAGGATCAATCAAAAAAGAAATGCCACTGCACGAAACAGAATCAACTGATTCAAGTAGCATTCAAGTTGAAGAAAATCAAGCGCATGAGATTTTTGTAATCGAAGAAGTGCTTGCTACTGTTTTAAGTTTCTTACCAACTTATAGTGAACTTGGCCAAAATTCATTAAAAACTGTTGCAAAAAAATGGAATGAACTTCTTAGTAATGGGAAATATTTTAAAAAGCAAAAATCATTCGATAAACTTTTAGATTCTTGTCGAGAAGATCCCAATGGTGTTATCTATATATTAAGTGTCCCAAGCATCATTAAAAATTTAAAA
>JBFXKR010000050.1:0-8052 GCA_050173595.1 Candidatus Berkiella sp. | reverse complement strand
CACGTCATAGCCATAACTTGAAGTACCATAAGAAACGATTTTCTCACCATTAACAGTACGTACCTGTGTGCTGACAAAAGGCTCAATTAACCCGGCCTCTTTTGCCATTTTTTTTATCCATTTGTCAGATTTAATAGCCATTTTTTTTCCTTTATTATGCTTGTACCACGACAGGAATTGCTGCCGTGTAATCCACTTGTCTTAATCCAAGCTGTGCTGCCACGCGGTGCGCCATTTCCCAGTAAGGTTGCGCTAATTCATTCATCGTTGATGAAACAACAACGGGTGTACCATTATCACAGGTTTCTCTTACTTGTGCATGCAATGGTAATTGCGCTAATAACGGCAAACCAAATTGTGCCGCCATCTTCATTCCACCATCTTCACCAAAAATAAACTCCTTGTGAGCACATTGCTGACATTGATGCCAACTCATGTTCTCAACGATACCTAATACTGGCACGCCAACTTTCTCAAACATTTTACAGGCTTTATTCGCATCAAGCAGTGAAACATCTTGTGGTGTTGTCACTACCACGGCCCCACTGATAGGAATTTTTTGTGCCATGGTTAATTGAATATCACCGGTACCTGGTGGCAAATCGATGATTAAATAATCGGCCTCGCGCCATGCTGTTTCATTTAAGAGCTGCACTAAGGCGCTACTCACCATAGGGCCACGCCAAATCATTGGGCTTTGATCGGTGACCAAATAGCCAATGGAAATGGACTCAATCCCATGACTTTGCACAGGAATAAACTTTTTTTCATGGGCAATAGCATGTTCGTTTGCCTTACCCAGCATCAAGGGTTGGCTGGGGCCATAAATATCGGCATCTAACAAAGCCACTTTGGCGCCCATCCCGTGCAAAGCAAGCGCTAAGTTAACAGCCACTGTTGATTTGCCGACCCCGCCTTTGCCAGAGGCAACAGCAATAATATTTTTGATTACTGACTTAGTTTTGAGATCATTTTGTACTTTATGACGTCTGACTTTCCAACTTAAATGAATGTTTAAGGTAAAGTCTGGCCAGTCAGCCTGCATCGCTTTGCTAATGCGTTGTTTTATTTCACTTTTTAGTCGATCGATCGGGTAAGGATATAAGAGCCTAATTTCAATGGTCTTATCTTGGACTGCAATTTCTTGAATAAGTTTTGCACTAACTAAGTCCTTGGCTAAATAAGGATCGACCAATCTCCCTAATAGGGCTGTTATTTGTGAAGGCGTTGGGGTAACCATTCGTCCTGCTCTTAAGGCCAAAGTGTTTTATTTAGGGCGCATTTTAACACGAAAAGCATGAGAAAATGGAACTTAAGCGCGTAAAAAGTTATACTCTTTTGCCTAAAATGAGAGGGAAAACAATGACTACGCAAAATTTGCGCCATATGCTTGTCACCAGTGCATTGTACTATGCCAATGGCCATTTACACCTTGGCCACATTGTAGAAGCTATCCAAAGCGATATTTGGGTGAGAATGCAAAAACTTCAAGGCCATCAATGTGTCCATGTTAGCGGTGCCGACGCCCATGGTACGCCCATTATGTTACAGGCGCAAAAAAGAGGGATCTCAAGTGAGGCCTTGGTTTCTCAATTTAGAGAAGAACATCTACGTGACTTTGGCGACTTCTTAGTAAGTTTTGATAATTTTCACAGCACACATTCACCTGAAAACCAAACACTCACAGAAATGATCTATGAGCGTTTACAAAAGCGTGGTGATATTGCTGTTAAAACCATCAAACAAGCCTACGATCCTGTTAAGAACATGTTTTTACCAGACAGATATGTCAAAGGCGAGTGCCCTAAATGTGGTGCCAAAGATCAATATGGCGATAGTTGTGAAAGCTGTGGGGCCACTTATACGCCTTTAGATCTTAAAAATCCGCTGTCGGTGGTCTCAGGTGTTAAACCGGTAGAAAAAGAATCTGAGCACTATTTTTTCAAACTCGAAAATTATGCAGACTTTTTGCAACGCTGGACCCGCGGGGGACATCTGCAAGAACAAATGACCAACAAGCTAAACGAGTGGTTTGATGCCGGCTTGCGACAATGGGATATTTCTCGCGATGGTCCGTACTTTGGTTTTCCCATTCCTAACACCGACAATAAATTTTTCTATGTGTGGATGGATGCACCTATTGGCTATATCGCTAGTTTTAAAAACTATTGTGCCAATCATCCAGATATCAACTTCGATGATTATTGGAAAAAAGACTCGCCTTATGAGCTTTACCATTTTATAGGAAAAGATATTGTTTATTTTCATGCCCTATTTTGGCCAGCCATGTTAGAAGGGGCAGATTTACGAACTCCAACTAAAATTTTCGCCCATGGCTTTTTGACCATTAATGGGCAAAAAATGTCCAAATCACGTGGCACGTTTATCACGGCCAGAAATTATTTAAATCATCTGACACCCGAATATCTGCGCTATTATTTTGCTGCTAAATTAAATGACGGTGTTGATGATTTAGATCTTAACCTTGACGATTTTGTTAGCCGCGTTAATGCGGACTTAATTGGCAAATATGTCAACATTGCCAGCCGCTGCGCGGGCTTTTTAAGCAAAAATTACGATGGCATGCTCGCAAGCAAGCTATATCAGCCCGAGTTAACAGAACGTTTTGTTAAAGCAAGTGAACACATTTTAGAAGGATTTTTATCTCGCCAATATCATAAAGCAATTCGTGAGATTATGGCGCTAGCTGATTTGGCTAATCAGTTTGTAGATGAAAACAAACCTTGGGAATTAGTCAAAAATCCTGAAAACAAAGAGAAAGTACAAGCAGTTTGCACCCAAGCAATTGAACTGTTTCGCTTGTTAACGATTTATCTTAAAGCCGTATTGCCAACTGTTGCCAAAAATGTGGAAGCTTTTTTAAATATTGCCCCACTACAATGGCATGACATTCAAAAACCTTTACTCGCGCATCAAATCAATGCGTATAAACCCTTAATGCAACGTATTGATCCTAAGCAAATTCAAGCCATGCTTGAACAAGGAAAAGAAATGACCGACGCAACCACAACGGTGCCTTCAGAAAAACAAGAAAACGATTTAGACATTGCCCCAACTATCAGCATTGATGATTTTGCCAAAGTTGATTTGCGCATTGCCAAAATCGTTAATGCCGAGCATGTAGAAGGTGCTGAAAAATTACTCAAACTCACCTTAAGCTTAGGCTCACAAAATCGCCAAGTATTTGCTGGCATCAAATCCGCTTATGCACCTGAAAGCTTAATTGGTAAATATACGGTAATGGTGGCCAACTTAGCACCAAGGCAAATGCGTTTTGGACTATCAGAGGGAATGGTATTAGCTGCAGGTCCTGGCGGTAAAGATCTGTGGATATTAGAGCCTCATGCTGGTGCTACCGAGGGGATGCGTGTCAAATAGCGCTCGCCATCAAATAGTTCGCATTATTGAAGATGATTGTATCGGCTGCACCAAATGCATCAGCGCCTGCCCTGTTGATGCGATTGTTGGTGCCAGCCAAACAAAACATGCTGTGCTGACTGAGTTTTGCATCGGTTGTGAGCTTTGTTTGCCGCCCTGCCCTGTTCATTGTATTGAAATTATTCCAAGTAAAGCACCACTTGATACCAAAGTGCGCGCTGACATTGCCAAAGAGCGCATTCAAAAAAGAAAATCGCGCCTAAATAAACTTGCTGATATAAAAAAGCAAACAGATAATCACTACCTCAACATTGCGCAAGATGAAATAGCGGCGGCGCTAAAAAGAAGCAAAAGTCGCAAAGCGTTTATCTGGAGTGCAGATGAACAAGACCAAAGTTGAAACCATTTTTAAGCGCTTTTTAAAGCAAAACCCATCCCCTACCACTGAATTGGTATATCGCAGTGAATTTGAACTATTGATTAGCGTCATACTCTCAGCACAGGCAACTGATATCAGTGTCAATAATGCAACCAAAGTGTTATTCAAAGTGGCCAACACACCTCAAAAGATATTACAGCTTGGTGAAGAAAAATTAAAAGAATACATTAAATCAATTGGCTTGTATCATACAAAAGCTAAAAACATTATTAAAACTTGCCAATTGCTAATATCAAATCATCATGGCAAAGTACCTGCGAATCGTGAAGCACTTGAAGCATTACCTGGTGTTGGGCGCAAAACAGCCAATGTGATTTTAAATACGGCATTTGGTGAACACACCATCGCGGTTGACACCCATATTTTTAGGGTGGCAAACCGAATAGGACTTGCAAAGGGCGCAACCCCGCTTGCTGTTGAAAAGCAGTTAATTAAAATAATTCCGCCAAAATTTCAAAAAGATGCGCATCATTGGCTTATTTTGCATGGACGATATACTTGCACCGCACGCAAGCCTAAATGCCAGGAATGTATTATTCAAGATGTATGTGAATACAAAGAAAAAAATCTCTAAAGAGGATAACTATGTTTGACAATGATCCTGCCACCATGAGAAAAGTCTATTTTGATGCTTGGCAAAAAGGCTTACAAAATCTACCTCTTTCACCCATGGAAGCCATCATCGTCGATATCATATCGCGTCATCCTGAGTATCATGCGATTTTTAAACAAGATAACTTTGAACAATTACAAGATGAAAAATTTGCGCTCGATCATAATCCTTTCTTTCATTTAGCCCTACATGTGACGATTGCAGAGCAAATCGGCAGTGATAGGCCTGCTGGCATTCGTTCGCTGTTTAGTCGGCTTTTAAAAAAATATCAAGATAAAACCTTGGCTGAGCATAAAATGATTGAATGTTTATCGCAAATTTTAGTAGAGAGTTTTATGAAAGACAGCGAGAGTACACAAGAGCAGTATTTGGAAGCGCTCAGGAAATTAATTTAAGGGATCCTACAATTGTGTGACTGTTCTTGTAATTGATGTGTTATTACTTCTGAACGCAGCTGCAGGGGTCCCACGGGGGGATGGGTGCAGCGAGTACAGAAGTGATAACACATCAACTGTAAATATACTTGTTCAAGAACTACCGATACAGCTTTATCACAACCCGCCTATTTTTAGCACGACCCGCAGCTGTTTTATTGCTCGCAACAGGAACTTTGTCAGCGTAATCTTTAAGGGTAAAGATATCAGCAGAGGCACCATGGTGTTGCACCAGAAAATCTTTCACTGCCCACATGCGCTGATTGGCTAAATAATTATTGGCTTGAAAAGATCCTTTTCTATCAGCATGTCCTTCAATGGCAATTTTGCGGATTTTGCCATCGGCACGAATAAAGGCGCCAAGCTCTTTTAACTTGCTCTCATCACTTGTGCTTAAAATGGCACTACCCGATTCAAAATGTAACACCACTTCTTTTAATTCACTGAATGAATGTGGGATCATTTTTGAAATGCAGTTTAAGTATTCTTTATAAGCTTTTTGAAAACCAACCGGCAATAGCACAACTGTATCTTTTTGACTCTCATGCTTTGAATGTGCCGTGTTCGCAGGTGTTATGACAAAGGCTGCTGATTGCCCCAACGCTAAACTCTCTAATAATTGATATACTGGCAGATCTTTCATGGTAATAGGCTGGGTGCCTGGTTTTACATTAACTTGGCCGATTTTGCGCACACGATTATCATATTTCCAAGATTGTGGATAAGCTTGAAGTTTGGCTTTTCCTGGCTGCAACCTGTCTAAAATCGACTCGACCACTAAACGCTGCTTTTGATGGGAACCTTGGCTAAATGTGGCTGTACCAAACGCCGGAATAGTGTATGTTAATGTACATTCAAGCTTTGAACCACTGGTTTTCCAGTGAGAATTGTTAATTGGTGCTTTATATTCATGCGCATGAGCATATTGCGCTAGGCTTAGCGCGCTTAAAAACGCTACAATATGGCACCAAGAAAAGTGCATTCCTTGTCATCCTCAAGCGGGGGGCACGTTTACATTCATCGACCAAAGGCTGTAGAACTTGACGATATGCATAAACTAGAGATTATTTATCCAGATGACTGGCATTGCCATCTCAGAGATGGGCAGGCACTTAGAACAACTGTGCCTTTGGTAGCAAAGCAATTTAAACGTGCTATTGTCATGCCCAACTTGCAACCCCCTGTCTGTAGCGCGCAAGATGCCATCCATTATGCGCAGCGTATTATGGCGCATATTCCAAAAGGCGCTGATTTTACGCCCTTGATGACACTTTATTTAACTGATGCCACAACGCCACAGATGATATTTGACGCGAAATTAAGCAATGTTGTCTATGCTTGTAAACTCTATCCAGCTGGCGTTACCACCAATTCTGCCCAAGGCGTGAATACCATCGAAGCACTTTTCCCGGCCTTAGAAGCCATGCAAAAAGTGGGGCTTCCTTTGCTGATTCATGGTGAAGTGAACGACAAAGACGTTGATATTTTTGACAAAGAAGCCATCTTCATTGAGCGCTATGCCAATAAGTTAATTCAACATTTTCCTGAATTAAAAATTGTTTTAGAGCATATTACGACGCTTGATGCTGTTGATTTTGTCAATAATGCGCCAAGTCATGTTGGCGCCACGATTACACCACAACATTTATTGTTAAATCGAAATGATATCTTTCAAGGTGGTATTAAGCCTCACCATTATTGTTTGCCAATATTAAAGCGCCAAAAACATCAGATGGCTTTGATGAAAGCCGCCATTAGCGCTAACCCTAAGTTTTTTATTGGCACCGACAGCGCACCGCATGCAAAAGCAAAAAAAGAATCCAGTTGTGGTTGTGCGGGTATTTTTAGCCATCATGCAGCAATTGAACTTTATGCCATGGCCTTTGAACAAGCAAATAGCTTAGATAAACTCGAGGGGTTTTGTAGCGTTTTTGGTGCTCAATTTTACAACTTGCCGCTTAACGAAGCGAAATTAACACTGACCAAAGAAAACTGGGTAGCGCCTAAAACAATTGCGTTTGAAGACACCTCATTGGTTCCTTTTTGGGCGGATGAAACGATTAGCTGGAAGGTATTATGACACATCACCTTGCAACACGATTTCGTGGCTTTTTACCAGTAGTGGTTGATGTTGAAACCGGTGGCATTAACCCGCAAACGGATGCCTTATTAGAAATGGCGGCAATCAGTATTAAAATGGATGAAAATGGTATTATCAGTCCTGATCAAACCTATCATTACCATATCACACCCTTTGAAGGTGCTAACCTTGATCCTGAAGCCTTAGCCTTTAATAAAATCAATGTTAACCACCCATTTCGATTTGCCGTGTCAGAAAACGAGGCTTTAAGCGAATTTTTTGCCGCGATATTTAAGGAATGTAAAGAAAAAGAATGCACAAGGGCGGTGTTGGTTGGACACAATGCTTGGTTTGATCAGCATTTTTTAAATGCCGCCGTAAAAAGATGCAACATTACCAAAAAACCCTTTCACCGCTTTACCAGTTTTGATACCGCCACCTTAAGTGCATTAGCATTTGGACAAACTGTTTTAGCAAAAGCGATGCAAGAGGCCAAAATTCCTTTTAATATCGATGATGCCCATAGCGCGCTTTATGATGCTAAAAGCACAGCCGAATTATTCTGTGCGATTGTGAATCGGTACAAGGCACTTGGAGGCTGGGAAATACCCCAAAAGGTAGATGAAAAGTAATATCGCCTAAATTCAAACGGGGAAAATTTGGATACTCGAACCAGTTTGGATTTAGGCAAGGCGCCAAGCGAGCGAAGCCCCAGGAGTGTACCTGTTAGTACACGACTGGGGTGAGGGAGTGCTGGCAACGCTGCATAAATTCAAACTGGGAAGAGTATTAAGAGAATTCGTATCTCACCCTAAAAAATCCCGAATGCGCTCGATAATCCTGTTTAAAGTTAAAATCATATTCACCACTTAAGTTAAAATGATAATGGCTAAACAAGGTTAAACTTGCGCCCACATTATAACTATCTCTCACTGGTTTAAAGCCAATGGTATTAAAGCTTGGACCGGCACCTGTAAATTGTGACGTGGTTTGCACTCTGTCGTTGATGAAATCATAAAAACCCATAGCATGCACTTCGGATTGTAATAAATAGTAATCGCTTAAAGGATAGTCATCGACTAATTTA
>JBFXKR010000049.1:0-8056 GCA_050173595.1 Candidatus Berkiella sp. | reverse complement strand
TTCGCCTTTGCTCACAAAAGATGAAGAAGTTTTTTACGCCAGAAAAATTCAACAAGGCGATATTGAAGCCAAACATAAAATGATTAAATGTAATCTACGTTTAGTCGTCAAAATTGCCAAGCGTTACATTAAAAGCGGCATCCCCATTTTAGACTTAATTGAAGAAGGCAATATAGGATTAATGCGTGCCGTTGAAAAATTTGATCCTGAAAAAGGCTTTCGATTTTCAACCTATGGTGCTTGGTGGATTCAACAAACCATAGAACGAGCCATTATGAATCAATCTCGCACCGTGCGTGTCCCGGTTCATGTGGTAAAACAAGTCAATGCCTGTTTACGAAAAGGGCGTGAGTTAACCAAACAATTAGATCATGAACCACGACCAGCAGATATTGCTGCTGCACTTAAACGCCATCCTGATGAAATTGAGCAAATGCTTTCTTTTAATGAAAAAACCATCTCCATGGATTCGCCCATTTCAGAGCAAATTGATAAACCATTAATCGATACTTTGCACGATGGCAATGAGTATGATCCATTGCACAAGTATGCCAGCATAGACTTAAAAGAAAATATTGAACGCTGGTTAAAACGTTTGTCTCCTAAACATCGCGAAGTTGTTATTCGCCGCTATGGTTTACAAGGCCACGATGTCTCAACGCTTGATCAAACAGGCTCGGAGATTGGCTTAACGCGTGAACGCGTTCGTCAATTACAATCAGAAGCGCTAAAACAGCTTAAAAAGCTGATTGAAAAAGATGGTGAGAACGGACAGACGTTATTAAATTAGTCTTGTTTTCTCACCTACCCCGTTAGCCAATGCCATGATTGGTTTCATGACATTCTAACCCATCAATTATATAGTTAACTATCTTTTGGCTAAAATGTCGCTTTTAACGATTGAAATTGCTACGATCAATGCCATCTTACAAAGTTAGCGATTAAGCAATATGGAACACTTCTCGCTCTGGATTGGCATAGGCTTACTGATCTGTTTATTGTCTGTTGGCGTCAGTGCCGGGGCATTATTATATTTGCGCCAGCTCAAACACCAGCTACAGCTTCTTTCGCGTGAACAAGATGTTAATAAAGATAAACTATTTGAAACGCTGCTTAAAAACCAACAAAGTGTCAACGACACCATTACCGCATTCTCCCAGCAACAATTACTTGGCTTACAAAGCAGCCTAAGGGAACATTTTTCTGAGCTAGACAGGCAAATTCAATCCGTGCTTATCCGGACCACGACTAATTTATCGCAACAATTTGATAAATTAAATCAGTCAACCAGCGAGCATTTGTTAAAAATCAGTGAGTCCGTTGAAATTAAGTTGGCCAAAGGCTTTGAAAAAACCAATGAAACCTTTACTAACATCATTTCTCGTTTAGCAATCATTGATGATGCACAAAAGAAAATTACCCAGCTCTCGCAAAATGTGGTCAATTTGCAGGAAATTTTATCAGACAAACGATCACGCGGTGCCTTTGGTGAAGTGCAACTTCATACCCTATTACAAAATTGCTTAGCACCTAATTGTTATCATTTACAATATACGCTCAGTAATCAGGCAAGGGTTGATTGCTTATTGGTACTTCCTGAGCCAACAGGCAAAATTGCCATCGATGCAAAATTCCCGCTGGAGAGTTATAAAAAATATACTGACAATGAACGCACCGATAATGAGCGTTTAACAGCAAAACAACAGTTTAAACAAGATATTAAAAAGCACATCCAAGATATTAGCCAAAAATACATTGTACCCGGCGAAACTTCTGATGGCGCCTTAATGTTTATTCCTGCCGAAGCTATTTTTGCAGAAATTCATAGCCATCACCCTGATTTAGTTGATTATGCTATGCAGCAACGGGTTTGGCTTGCCTCTCCTTCTACCATGATGGCCATTTTAACCACCGCCAGCGCTGTGCTTAAAGATTCAGCCACGCGTGCCCAGGTGCATGTCATTCAAGAGCATCTGCGTTTGCTCGCACAAGATTTTGGCCGCTTTGAAAAACGGATGGATAATTTATCGCGCCATATTCAACAAGCCCACGATGACGTGGAGCAAGTACACACCTCAGCGCTTAAAATTAGCAAACGCTTTACCCAAATTGAAAATGTCCAGTTAAGCGATATACCCCAAGACAATAACCCCGTTATGCCAGCAGCATTGGAGGATTTATCATGAGCCGCAAACTCTCAACACAAGAAAATGAAAATATCAGCACTTTTATGAAAAAAGAAGTGCACGCTTATATACAGCCAGCACAATATACACCAGAGACAGCAGAATTTGTTGCTGAACAAGAAGCACAAGAAGTTATTGATATTAAATCATTGCTAGAACAATTAATTTCAAAAGCGAGCAATGATAATTTACTCTCGCTGCTTAAAAAGAAAGTCGATGCTTATCAAGATAAGCTACTGCGCTTCCTAAAAGAACTTGATCAATTTATCACTCACTTTAATGACGATGCGCCAGCAACCATTGATAACGTATTTACAAAAGCAATTGCTTTAGCAGATAAAACCTCTCTTTCTCATGCAACAACCACATTAAATTCTCTTGCCACCTATTCACCCAATGTGGGTTTGCATAATATTGATGCGCTTTTTAAAAAGTCTAGAGAAGTCTTTGATGCAAAAGCTAAGAATGATATAGCTAAAGGGCATGCAGAAGAATATTATTATGAAACTTATGTTGATGAAAATGATTTAAGAAAACAGTTAGTTGCAGCTAGTCCTAAATTATTGCTTTATCGTTCACGTTCTGATTTATCAGCTTATAAGCAACATGCTGCAATAAGCAATCTCAGCCCGACAAGACCGCATCTTCCAGTAACAAATATTGGTGCCTTAAAACCAAAAAAACTATTTTAACAAGCAAGCGTCTGCTTTATCCCCAAAGAAAAGGCGCAATACTGCATCTATTATCAGCAAAGCAGATCGTATTCTGATGTTCTACACTTAAGATGGAAACTTATCTGTTAGGGTTTAACATCGTTATGTATCAAAAAGCGCTCAATAAATTTATTGATTGGATGACCGTTGAAAGGCCCAATCCAGACTTCCCTATGTGCGATTTCGAGCGGATCCGTTATGAACTACGTCCCAGTGATGTCGTACTGGTTGAAGGACGCTCCAGAATCAGTGAAGTAATTAAGCTGGTTACTCAAAGCACCTGGTCACACGCTTGCCTTTATATTGGCCGGTTGCATGATGTAGATGATCCCATTTTACAACAGAAACTTGCCGAGCATTTTAATGGCAATATGAACACGCAATTGGTGATTGAAGGCTATTTAGGGAAAGGCACTATCGTTAGCCCCTTAGAAAACTATCGCGGTGATCATCTTCGGATCTGTCGTCCAAGAGGACTTTCTCGACAAGATGCCCAACATGTGATTGCTTTTGGCATCAATAAGTTAGGCACAGATTATGACATAAGACAGTTATTTGATATGGCTAGGTTCTTAGTACCCTGGTCGATTTTACCAAGACGTTGGCGTTCAACTTTATTTGAATATCATGTCGGACAGGCAACCAAAACAGTTTGCTCATCCATGATAGCTGAAGCATATGCTTCTATTGATTTTCCTATCCTACCTGTTGTTAAACAACATGAAGAGTCGGGTATTGAATTGTTTATACGTAATCCTAAGTTATTTACGCCCAGTGATTTTGATTATTCTCCCTATTTTGACATTATCAAATATCCTTTTATTGCATTTGCTGATAGTCCTTATCGACATTTGCCATGGAATCGCCAAGGCTTAATCAGCCATGATGGTGAAAGTATTTTCGATCCTAGCAAGGTTGAATCGAAACCCAAAGAAAAAAGACTGTTTGGCTTAAAGTTTGGTAAAGATCAAAACAACCTCAAAGATACCCCTAAAAAAGGGCCAGCGCCTCATGAAAACGAGGATAGCGATGATGAAAATGAACCTGATTTAAAATTGCTCACGCAGTACACACCTGCTGAAAATCTTTATTCAGCGTTAAGTACTGGGTTTTCAAAAATCTTTAACAAAAAAGCGGACAACATGTTAGAAAAGTAACACTTTTTAAAACATGAAGTACTTGCATGTTACAAGTGGCCTTCATAGAATGAGTCAAAAGGCTCATTCTATGTTTTATTAAGGACATTGCTTGTCGCAACCGCTTTGGTCAGCCATACAAACCATTTTACTGTACGTACTCATTATATATGGCGTGTTCGTACTTGGCTTTTATTTGCTATCTGATGGCATTATTTTTCAGCCGCCCAAAGCAGACTATCAAGATAATGGGCAAATAATTAAAATTCCAATTGATAATACTAAAAAAATATCAGCACTTTACTTTAGCAATCCAAAAGCTACCATCACCATTTTGTATAGCCATGGCAATGCAGAAGATTTGGGAACGCTAGTGCCCATACTGATCCAATTTCGCGACCAAGGCTACAATATACTTGCTTATGACTACCAAGGTTATGGCACCTCAAATGGCAAGCCTTCAGAAAAAAATACTTATCAAGATATTTTGGCGGCATATCACTATTTAACAAACACCTTGAACACATCGCCTGATAACATTGTGGTATACGGGCGCTCATTGGGTACAGGACCAAGTGTTTATTTAGCATCACAAGTCCCAGTGAAAGGATTAATTTTAGTCAGCCCTTTTGTGAGCGCTTATCGCGTGCAAATAAAATTCCCTATCATACCTTTTGATAAATACCCAAATCTTAAAACCATATCAACATTAACTGTTCCCTTATTGGTTATCCATGGCACACAAGATACGCTGATACCACTGTGGCATGGTAAAAAAATAGCCAATAACGCCAAAGGGCCAACCCAAACGCTTTGGATCAAAGGCGCCAACCATAATGATCCTATTCAGCAATCTAAAAGATACTGGCAAGCTATCAATCATTTTATTCATGAACTACAACCCAATAAGCAAAATGGCCCATGAAAAACCAATGTCCTTGTGGACAACAACTTCCTTTTGAAGCTTGTTGTCAAAAATATATTAACGGCGAAAATGCCCCTACCCCTGAAACACTCATGCGATCTCGCTATAGCGCCTATGTTATGTCAGAGGTTGACTATATTGCTAACACTATGCAAGGAGAGCCTCTTAAAGACTTTGATAAGTCTGATACAAAAGCGTGGCTTAACGACGTAAAGTGGTTAGGGCTGAAAGTCATTCAAGCTAAGCAAAAATCTGACAAGCTTGGCTATGTTAGTTTTGAAGCAAGATATCATTATCAAGGTAAAGATCTTGCTATTTGCGAAAAAAGTGAATTCCATAAAATTGATAATAAATGGGTATATGTCGGTGGAAAAGCGCTAAACCCCAATAAAACTTGGTAAAAAAACATGAAAAATACTTATATTTTTGACTTTGATAGCACTTTTATTCAAGTTGAAGCCATCGACATCTTGGCACAGGTGAGTCTTGCAAATGACTCACAACAAGATGAAAAATTAAAAACAATATCTTCTATCACCCAAATGGCCATGCAAGGTCGTTATTCCTTTGCACAAAGTTTAAGTGAACGATTCGAGCTTTTAAATTTAACGACCACCCACATAGAACAAGCGATTGAAATTATCAAACAAAAGATTACGCCATCTATTGAGCGGAATAAAGATTTTTTCAAACAAAATGCAGACGCTATTTATATTCTATCAGGTGCTTTTACAGAAATTGTTTGGCCCATTGTTGCGCCTTTTGGGATAAAGCGCCAACATGTGTTTGCGAATCGCCTGCTGTATGACTTTGAATCCAATATTATTGACTATGATAGATTAAATCCACTGTCCCAAGACCAAGGCAAAGTCAAAATAACATCACAGTTAAATCTGAAAGATAATGTGATTGTGATTGGTGATGGCTACACTGACTATGAAATCAAAGCGGCTAATCTTGCCAATACCTTCGTCGCATTCACAGAAAATATCAACCGTGAAAATGTTGTCAAAAATGCTGATATCGTTGTGGATGAGCTAGAAGGACTGTTTTTAGCCACTCAAATCCCCTACATTAATAAAAACGCTTATAAAAAGGTGTTGCTGGTTGAAAATGTTCATCCTTATGTGGAGCATTTTTTTAAGAATGCCGGTTTTGAGGTACAAAGTCTTAAAAATGCACCCAGTGCTGCAGAGCTTAAAGAAAAAATGCAGGACATTAGCATTTTAGGCATTCGCTCCAAAACTGAAATCACTAAAGAAATTCTTGAAAATAGCCCTATGTTAGAAGCCATCGGCGCCTTTTGCATTGGTACCAATCAAATTGATTTAGGATCATGCTCTTTAAAAGGGATCGCCTGCTTTAATGCACCTTATAGCAATACCCGAAGCGTGGTTGAACTTGCCATCGGCGAGATCATTTTGTTAGTACGCAAAGCAGTGGCAATGAATCATAAAATGCACAATAAGTTATGGGAAAAATCAAGCACAGGTGCCTATGAAGTGCGCGGCAAAACATTAGGCATTGTTGGCTATGGCAATATTGGCGCACAATTATCTGTTTTGGCTGAAGCACTAGGCTTGCGAGTGCTTTACTATGATATTGACGATAAACTTCCGCTTGGTAACGCTAAGGCTTGTCATACTTTGTCAGAGCTCTTAGCTTTATCTGATATTGTGACGATTCATATTGATGGACGCAAAGAAAATGAACACTTTATTGGTGCTAACGAATTTGCCATGATGAAAGATGGCGTCATCTTTTTAAATCTAAGCCGTGGTTTTGTTGTTGATTATGATGCGCTTGTTCATGCAATTTCTTCTGGAAAAGTTAAAGGGTCTGGTATTGATGTTTACCCACAAGAGCCAAGTTTATCTAAAGGTGAATTTCATACGCCACTACAAGCATTTGAAAACGTTTTCCTCACCCCGCACATCGGTGGTTCAACAGAAGAAGCTCAATTTAACATTGGGGAATATGTTACTAAAAATCTTTACGCTTATAGTGTGAATGGCGCTTCCATAGGCAGTGTAAATTTTCCGCAATTATTTTTACCTAGTATCAATCACGGACAACGATTAATTCATATACATAAAAACGTGCCAGGGATCTTGGCTAAAATAAATAGTCTTTTTGCCGCTCATGAAACCAATATTGAAGGTCAGTTTTTAAAAACCAATGACGATATTGGCTATGTGATCACCGATCTGAATCATGATATTCAAGAAGATGTGCTGGCAAAATTAGAAGCCATTACACACACCATTAAAGTTAGAGTATTAAACAAAGCACAATAAGTTGTTAGTCAATTAAATCATACCGATTGTCGGAAAATTGCCACCGATAATCGGTAGTTCCTAGCATGCTTCATCGCATCATGTTATCACCCCCAGTAAATAACATGCTTTATGACGATAAAAAGATGGCTAATGAAACTCAAGCAATAGTACTTAGCAATAGTGATTGGCTAAAAGTTGATGATGCGCTCAAAAAGTATGCATTAGCTATTATTACTATTGCCAGCCTTGGGGTAACTTTACTACTTGGACCACAAGCCCTGTATTTTGTCATCGGTGTTGGCGCCATTGCTACTTTCGCAATTTATCCTGATATCGATCCTGAATACAGCCTCTGGGGCGCGATATTTGGCGCCATGTATGCAGGCCCTTTAGGGCTCTTAGCTGGCGCATTTATGGGCTATTACCTGGGTCAAAAATATGAAAAAGCGCGGCGCGCCGTTGATAAGATTGCTACCCCCATCAATACGATTTTAAATATCCCTACTTCCATTAAAAATAGCGTAAGTGGTGCTATCACTTCACTTACAAGCTATTTTAAAAGCACACCCGCAAGTAATGCACTGCCAGAGCAACGCCCACAAGTCACAGCCACAAGAGAGCCAGTAGTTACTCCCCCTGAATCAGAATCATCTTCCGAAGAAGAAGAAATTAGCATAAAAAAGGCAACGTCAAATAAAGCTGACAGTGAATCTAAGAAAAGCACTAAACCCCCTCAAAAAAATAAGCGAGATGTTAGCACTGCTCGCGCCAAACCCTTAACAAATAAGAAAAAAGGCAATGGCAAAAAAAAGGACGA
>JBFXKR010000048.1:0-8078 GCA_050173595.1 Candidatus Berkiella sp. | reverse complement strand
AATTTAACATCTAAAATATCATAGATCTCTTGATAAGCTTTTCTTGAGATGTCACAAATCATTTCCCATAATTTAATCGCATCAGACTCATGATTTTGTAATGACACCACCATCAGTTGAGATTGTTTTTTAAAGTCTTCATTCTCATCAAATAGCTTTTTAGCCTGTTTATAAAACATAACCAAAGTCGATAAATCAACTTGCTTTGAACCTTCAACAAGAGATGGCTCATTATTTTTAATATAGGCTATGAGCATCCCAAACGAGGTTCCCCAATCACCAATATGGTTTAAGCGCAACACATCATGGCCAAGGTACTCAAACATCCTTGCCAGGCTATCCCCGATGATCGTTGAGCGCAAATGGCCCACATGCATTTCTTTTGCTGTATTGGGTGAAGATAAATCAATCGTGATTTTTTGTGGTGTTTGTGTTTTAGCAACCACTTGAGGGCGCTCAAATATCTCACGACACTGCTTTGAAAGGAACTCTTTTGATAAGGTAATATTAATAAACCCAGGTCCCGCTATTTCAATGTTTTCAAAAAGGCTATCTTTATGCTGCTCTAATTGCGCGACAACACTGGTTGCAATATTGCGAGGCGGCATGTTTAATAGTTTTGATAACTTCATGGCACTATTACATTGATAGTGACCGAATTTATCCTGCGTGCTGCGTGTGATTTCGGCAGTAAATTGCTGCGAACTCAATTGATCAAAGGCTTTTATAAACGCATCAGTGCATTTTTGTTCTATTGTTTTAATCAGCATATGTTTTATGTTCTTAATATTTTATCACTGGAAAATTAAAGTACGTGTCTGGGAAGATTTCATTAGCATATGTAAAATGCCACCATTCTTGCTCAATACCTACATATCCATGATCAAGCATAAGCTGTTTTAAAAACTGGCGGTTAGCAAAGGCCTTATCAGTGACATTGGTATTGGCAGGATGAGATAACAAATCCATATAATCAAATCTTGTGCCCATATCTAAAAAATGACCTGTTGCTTTATCAACAATATTTAAATCAACTGTTGAGCCTCTAGAATGACTCGATTTATGCGCAATATAGCCTAATTTAAAAAAATCTTTTTTATCAATATTGGGGTAATAGTCTTTTTTAGTTTTAGCGCAATCTGATTGACTCCACTCCCAAAAATCATCACAAGCCATTTGCGGACGATAAGTATCCCAAACAACAAGCGTTGGATCAGTCATCGATAATCGGTTTTTAACAAGTTCAGACTGTAATGCTTTTGCAATCTGCCCAAGGGCTTTGGCAGCCTCAAGCGTCATAATAGCTTCCCCGTCAGGGGCATATCCCAGCAAAGGACGACCAATTAAATTATCATCATAGCAATATTTTAAGTCGATAACTAAATCGGGTGCTATGCTAGCAAGTTTTACAAATCCCTGGGGTAAATCTGCCATTTTGTTAGTTTCCTAATACACGCATACCGTTTAACCCCATATTAGGGCATGTTCATCGGAGGATGGGAAGATCTTAGGCCCATAATCGGCTATTATTTTGCAATTGAAAGTGACTATAGGTAGATTTTAGTTTGAAAACTAGTAAATCATCAAACAAAGGGCAAATTGCTCGTGAAATAAGAGAGTTTTTACTTTCATTGCCTTTGGCCAAAAGTAGCCCAATGTTGAACTATGAGTCTTTAGTTAAGGAACTTTCATTTTTTGAAGGATTGATTAGCGGGCTTAAAGCATTTATTAAGAAACTATCTGCGCTATCTGCTAGTGAATATTTGCGCTGGATGCATGATGCTTTTAGCAACGTCTCTATGGGCTCATTAAGCAAAAGTAAGCATGCTAATGTCTATGATAGTACCCAAGATATTCCAGAATATCCAACCCAAAATCCAACACATGCACCTGCTAGCACTAAGCGAAAATCTAAGAAAAGAAAGCAAGCACTTTCAATTTCTTAAGGAGAAGGCAGCGCTTGCATTTCTTCATTATATTGATCTGGAAAAGAGATATTGTTTATTTCCCAGCGCATCTGTTTAGGTTGCGCTTCTATTAATGAAAAATCAAATTGAACAACAAATTTGGTGTTAGATGTTGTGTACACAACCCCTACAGTATAACCACTTCTCTCATCAGTGTAGACATCCGGTTTTATCCAAATCACATCTCTAAATTTATTTAAATTAGTAGACTGTACGGTTGATTTAAATTGCTCGAGGTTCACACGTTTTTGAAAATCGGGAGTTAGCATTTTATAAGCTTCGTCATAATGCTCAGTAGATAATGTAAAAAGAAATGCTTTTGCAGTATAAGATAATTTTGGTAATGAGCTAAGGATATAGCCAAAAAAATAGCCAATGATGAAGCAAACTACCACAAAAATCAAAAAGCCTTTTAACAACTTCTTCATTGAGCTTCTCCCTAAGCCTATTCTTTAGCAGTATAATTTATCCAGAACAGTTATGCGACTTGAAGATATTTTGTTTGCCGGATAACAAACAGGTTTTTATACGTTCAGTCTTTTCTGATTTTAAAAACACGATTTAATTCACATTGAAGCTGATATTTCCAATAATGCCTTCTTTGAAGCGCAAATTGTTTTCTTCTTACTTTATCTTTAAGCACAATATCACTGTGTAATTGATCATGCATCTGTTCGTGAAAGCGATTAGTTAAAATCACCCATGGCCCGCTCATCGTCTGATCAAAATGATGAATAACGATAATATCTTCTCCTGTACTATCAACAGGACAAAAACCACTTTGCATTCTTTGAAAATTGCTACGCCCCAAAGAATCAGTTTGATTTAAATCATAAAGATGTTTGTTAGCATAAACGATGCGTCCTTCATATAAAAATTCATCTTCTAACAAACCATTTTCAAGCAATACTTTTCTACGAGCCTCTAAAATTTCAGCTTTTATTGTTCCATCTTGATCTAAATCTTTATAGATTTTATTTCTGGTATTCGTACTATAAAATCGTTTTTGAAAGTATGTATTTGCTAATGGGCTATAACTTCTGGACCTTACTAAACTAACACGTGATGGCGAAATAGTGTTTATGTCAAGCAAATTAAATTTATCAACTAATGAATCAATAGCAACATCAACAGTAGGCGTTCTATTCGATAAATATCTGTCCCTTAACTTTCGCCAAGGAGCTCTTCTAAATGAAATTCCTAACATTATTTTAGTTAATCAAAGTCTGTTGCTAAATGTATGTCGCGAAAATGTGCATAACAGCGTTGGATTTGCGAGGCTGTAACGCGCGGTAATGAAAGCGCTGGAAGCTTGTCAACAGGAAAAAATTCAACAGCACAGGTTTCAATACTGGTTCTAGGCTCCCCGCCAACTATTTCACATAAGAAAAAGCATTTGTAGGTATGTGGCCATTGGCGCGGATGATCATGCTTCCATTTATCATATAGCGCCACCAATTTGATTACTTTGGCTTCAAAACCAGATTCTTCAAAGATTTCCTTTTGCACACAATAGGCTGGTGATAAATCTCTATCTGCCCAACCACCCGGTAAGGTCCACAGTTGATCTGTGGTTTCTTTCACCATTAACACTTTATCATCTTTGAAAATAGCGCCTCGAACATCAATTTTAGGCGTAGCATAACCTGTTTGTTCGCCAAATAAATTCATAATCTTTTCAATAGGAGTATGAGATATAGCAGCCATCATGTCAGCTGCTATCTGAACTAATTGCTGATAACGCTCTTTATCATATTCGCTTTGAGCAAATGTTAATCCATTTTGGCCAATTGACTGGATCTGTGATGCCCATTTAAATAAAGGTGTGTCGTCTAAAGAAGATGTCATAGTGATTGAAATTTTATCACTCCAAAGCACTTGTGCAAACTATTTTTTATAGCACTCAATCTAAATCATGCAGAGATTACCATCTATGATAAGCAGGATGTCCTTCCTTTACTGCCACAAATAAGCCCTCGCAAGTCGCACACAGCTTTCCTTGTGCAAATAATTTTGCATCTATTAACGCTCTATCGGCTTTAATTTCTTTTAAACTCGCTTCTAAATGCACCGGTGTTAAGCTTGGTGTGGGGCGTTTTAATGAAACATTGAAATAAGAGGTGACGGTACAAGGAGGCGCCAATGCGTTATCTTGTTTCATCAGAAAATAGGCTGCCGCCCAATTGGAATGGCAATCTAGTAAGGTACCGATTATGCCACCATTCAAAATACCAGGGAAAGCTTCATGAAAGCTTTGGGATTGCCAATCAGCAACAATCATGTCACCTTGCACCATGCTTTTTATTTGTAATCCCTTTTCATTAGATGGCCCACAACCAAAACAGGCATTATGTGGAGCATAAGTATCTTGCAAGCTTCCCTTCATGTTTATGTCCTTAGTTATCGGTTAACATATCCTTGTGGATCCCTGCCAAATTAAATTGGCGTTTCATTTGTCTTAAAATTTGCAATTGGATTTGCCGTACACGTTCTCTTGTTAATGAAGTTTCTTCTCCAATATCTTCTAAAGTCATCACATGGGCACCATGTATGCCAAACCGCTTTTCAATAATATCTAACTCTCTCTCATTTAAAGACCCTAAATAGTCTTCTAACATCTTATGAAGCTCTTTAGATTGCAAATAGTCAATAGGATCTTGTAAGTCTGCATCGGGCAAGGTTTCTACAAAAAAGATATCTTGCTCTTCATTCATCGGCGCATCAATCGAAACTTCTTGCCTATCTAGTGTGATTAAATCTTGCAATGTCTCAACAGATACCCCCATCACTTTAGCAATATCATGTATTGAGGGCTCCTTTTCTCCTTGTTGTATCAATTGTTGCCTTGCTCTTAAATATTGCTTATGTTTTTTTGCTAAGTGAACGGGTAAACGAATTAACCGCGATTGATTCATCAGCGCCCTTTCTATTGATTGGCGTATCCACCAAGTCGCATAGGTAGAAAACCTTGCCCCAACTTCTGGATCAAATTTTTCAACGGCATGAATCAAGCCCAAATTCCCTTCTTCTATTAAGTCAGCAAGTGGTAACCCACGATTAATATAGCGTCTTGCAATACATACCACTAAACGTAAATTGGCCTCAATTAAATGTGACTTGGCTTTTTTATCACCCGCTAACATTTGTCTAGCCAACGACTTTTCTTGCTCAGCCGTTAACAGCTTGATTTGACCAATTTCTACAAGATATTGGTAAAGCGAGTCAAATTTTCGGTTTACACCTTTAGAAAAGGATAACATGTATACACCTCATCATCACTTTCTTAACTGTTCTACTACCTAAGAGTTGTGATGATGAGATTAAGTTCAATGCTTAACTAGACCAAATTTATACAGCCTAGGATGGAAGTACATTCAGGGGATTAATTGGCTGGCCATTTTTTCTAATTTCAAAGTGCAATTTAACTTGGTTAGCATCGGTATTACCCATTTTAGCGATTGCCTGTCCTTTCGTTACTGACTGACCTTCCCTCACTAACAGTTCGCTATTATGGCCATAAGCAGATAAATAAGTGTCATTATGTTTGATAATGACCAATTTGCCATAACCACGAAGACCCTGACCACTGTAAACAACTTTCCCATTTTCAGCACTTAATACAGGCGCACCCATTTGGCCACCAATATCAATACCTTTGGGTCCAAGGGCTGTGGCAGAATAGGCTTTAATAACTTTCCCTTTTATTGGCCATTGCCAAGCATTGGTAAATACCGCATTTTTTGTATTGGCTATTGGCGCTTCTTTATTGGGTTTCAACGCTGTTTGAGCTGGCTTATTCTCTTTAGCCATCTCTTTAGGCAATGCAACGCTTTTTCTCGTTACTTCTTCTTTGGCATATACCGATGGCGGATGTTTAGGTCTTTTAAGGGTTAATCTTTGACCAGGATAAATAACATAAGGAGATTGTATATGATTAGCCATAGCGATATCACGATAATCTCGACCATATCGCCATGCAATTTCATAAAGTGTTTCGCCACGCGTTACGACGTGAGTACCGTGCGTTACAATATGATATTGATTAATTACAACAACAGGCGCAGCTTCTTGATCTTTAAAATAACTACATCCAGAAAGTGCGACTATCAAAATACAACTTAAATTTCTGTGCCACATTTTCTTCCCTTATTCACGCTAAGAAGTAATATAACATCCCCGCTATGCCAATCAGACCAATCGTAATCCAGGCAATGGTATCAATATATTCCAGCAGCAATGGCTCAAATTTCTTACCGATTCCTTTTATGCCCCAAACCACCACAAAAAATCGAATTGTTCTACCAAAGATTGAGGCAATAATAAATGGAAATAGCGGCATCATCGATGCCCCGGCGGCAATGGTAAACAATTTATACGGTATCGGGGTAAATCCTGCAACAAATACTGCAATAAAGCCATATTGCGCAAACCATTTAACCACTTTGGCATAGGTAGCTTCATAGCCAAAGGCTTGAATCATCGGCTCGCCAATAAACTCAAAAGCAAATAACCCCAGCAGATAACCTAAGATACCGCCTAAAATGGAGGCTAATGTTGTAATAAAAGCATAGTGCCATGCTTTGGTAGGTTTACTTAAAACCATGGGAATGAGCATCACATCCGGGGGAATAGGAAAAACGGATGATTCTATAAAGCTCACCCCGGCCAAATAATAAGGCGCATGTCGATGCTTAGACCATGAAATTACTTTGTCATAAAACTGGCGAAATATAGCCACTTGAGTTATCTTTCTAAAACTTATCAATGAAATATTTTGACATATAACGGCTAAAGAGGGAATGTAATCGCAAAAATCAGCTCAAAACAGAATAAAAGGTAAGCAATTGAATTTATGAGACTTTATTGCTAGTGAACTATTCTTTGCTAGGATTGTCTATATAGTATATTTAATAATAACGCCTAGGCTGACCATGAGCATTGGACATTTTAAAAGTCTCTTAGATGATACAGGGCTTAAAGAGTTACAAGTTCAAGCACTGAATGATTATCAAAAAAGAGTCATTGAGCAGCTTAATGCCTTAAAGCAATATGTTAAAAATCAATATCAAAATCAAAACCTATTTAAATATAACGACTCATTTCAAAAAGTAGCCCAAGGTATTCAATTAATAGATAAATCAATACAAGAATGTCTTGATTTATACTTAAATGGCCCACCTCATGAAAAGGGAAATCAGGAAAAATGGGCAGCAAGAATGAGTTATATCGCGCAAGATGTGAGCAGCAAAGTAAAAGCCAATCTCAATATTGATGATCCAACTGTTAAAGCAATTCTTGACGTTTTACAAAGCATTTCACAAAATAAACCCGCTGTGGAAAAATTTGTTGCCCCAGCGCCAGCAACACCCTCCATCACACCAGCGCCATCTAGCACATCATCACCGGCTGCAATGACGCAAACCGCGAATGGTAAACAAAAAGAAGAACTATCAAAAATGTTGACGGGCATGTTAGCACAAGCAAGTCAATTTAAGGAAAAGGTAGATAAAACCCCTAAAAATTTAGCAAAATCAGTTTATAAATCGGCTAAGAAAAACATACTCCATGCGCTAAATAAAGAGCATCATACAAAATCTGAATTAGCGAATGAGCTACATCGAAGATTAAACAGCTTAAAAATGGATTTAGATCGCAATCAAAAAACGCCTGAGCAAGTACAAGCTCAGGTAAAATCATTATTAGAAAACATGCAACAACAAGGCGCTGATCGCTACCAATTAAGACAAGATGTTAAAAACGAATTTGTGGGCTTAGTCGATAATCTCAATTTTGAACTACAAGGCGGTGTCTTTCAAGCGGCAAACGCCTTTCTTGTTGATTATGCTAATCAAAAATATAATTTAGCAAGAACGCATTTTGGAACTTATATTGATGCTATATATCAAAATGGAGAATATAAAAAGAACCTGCCTGATAATGGACAATATAAAGCAAACGATCCTAGTCTTAAAGCTGGTGATTTTTTAGATTTATTTTACCCTGATCCTAAACATCCAGAAAATCGAGATCAATTATCAATTGATGCTTATTATAATTATACAAAAGATGAAGCAAATAAAAATGCTGAACTTCGCGCTTTGGGCTCTATTA
>JBFXKR010000047.1:0-8105 GCA_050173595.1 Candidatus Berkiella sp. | reverse complement strand
GCAACGAACAGAAACTACTCTTTCCCAAGTGGCGGCCATATTCGAGCTGCGCGTGTTACCTTAAAAGGTGGCGTAGGCCATGATTGGGTTTATAAATTTGATATCGACTTAAGAGACAGAACCGGTTCAGTTAATGCTAACTTCGGTGAAGCATTTATTGGTTATAGCGGCTGCAAAAACCTTTGGTTCGCATTAGGTCAAGTCAGTATTCCATTTGGTTTGGAAAACTGGCAAAGTGCTAATGACAATATGTTTATGGAACTCTCATTAGCTTCATCAGCATTTGCGCCTGATAAAGGTATCGGTCTGTACGGTGAATGGCATGGCAACATGGTTACCTTGGCTGCTGCTGTTTATCACCCACAAATCGCAGGCTCGCGCCAAACAGGTGATGTGCTTTCACAGCCACCAGTATTCACTGGTACAACCACGCCTATTGCAGGAACAGGTCCTTTCAGTAGCGTTCCTGGCAGTGATGATGCAGGTGTTGGTGCGAGAATCACCTTCTCACCAATTCATGATGACTACACTGTGTACCATGCTGGTGTTGCTGCTCGCTATGAAAGCTTGCATCAAAATGCCAATGACTTTAACTACATCGCTGGATTTGAAACACGTGCGCGTCAAACCCCACGTTTCTTCACCAATATTCCACCAAACTCAGTTGATAGTCACAATGTTTGGGGCTTTGAGTTAGCTGGCCGTTGGGGACCATTGTTAGTTCAAGGTGAATACATGATTGCCAACGTGGCGCGTGAAGACTTGTATCCACAGTTTGATCTTCGTAACCCACCTGGTGACTTAGATTACTATGGCTACTATGTTCAAGCTTCTTACGTGTTAACTGGCGAAACCAGAGAGTACGATTTTGATAGCGGAACCTTCGGTGGTGTACATCCTGCTTCCAAAAAAGGTGCTTGGGAAATCGGGATCAGACATAGTTTTGCAAACTTAACTGATGATCCAAACTTAACAGCTAATCGTCGCTTCCAGTACATTGATTTTGTACCAACAGGCGCTGTTGATTTTCAAAATAATGCTGCCCCACAAGCGGGTAACAATTATCTTGCATCAACAGGGATTAACGACATCATTGGCTCAGCACATGCAACCACAATTGGTTTGACCTGGTGGGTTAATGACAACGTTAGATTCCTTGCTAACTATGTAAGAACCTCAATTCCATCATCCCATCATGTGGATAGCTTAGGCCTTCGTGGTCAAGTTCAGTGGTAATCTGAGTGTTTCTGAAAAAGCCCTGTTTATACAGGGCTTTTTTTTAAATTAAATCTTTAATATAATTATGTTTACTAACAATGTTAATTATTTAACATAAAAGTTTTTTCTTTATTGTACTTGCCTAATCTCGGTCTAAACTGAATACATATATTTGAAATGGATAAGAATATGTTGCGTCGCACCCTTGTTTCTGCTCTGCTTGGCATTGTCAGTCTCACTATGACAGGATGTGCAACACAGAAAAATCCTCATGTAGATGATCCTTTCGAAGGCTTAAACCGAGCAACCTTTGGTTTTAACAAAGCGGTCGATACTGTAGTGGTAAAACCAGTTTCTTATGTTTATCTGAAATACATTCCACAACCTGTTCAAATTGGGGTTGGCAATTTCTTCGACAACATCCGAGAAGTCACTAATATTGCAAACGATGTGCTTCAATTAAAATTTAAATATGCAGCACACGATCTGAGCCGCTTATTAATTAATACGACATTAGGGATTGGTGGCTTATTTGATCCTGCATCAAGTTTAGGCTTAGAGCATCGTAAAGAAGACTTTGGTCAAACGTTATATCATTGGGGTTATCATCATTCTTATTACATTGTATTGCCTTTTATTGGTCCAAGTACCTTTAGAGATACCTTAGGTTTAGGGGTTGATTACTATGGCTTAAGTATTTGGCCTTGGATTGAAAACGATTGGAAAAAATATGCACTGTTAGGTTTGGATTATCTTGATTTGCGCGCAAGATTATTGAGGCGTGAAAGTGTCTTAGATGTGTTAGCTGTTGATGAATATACTTTTATGAGAGATGCTTACTTTCAGCATCGTAAGTATTTATTTGAAGAATCTGTCACTACTTTGAACGATGATATCTATGAAGGCTATAGCCCTGAAGATATACCATCGTCTAGCACAGCTGCGAGTGAAAATAATACTTCTTCAGATGCCTCTTTAAGCAATAGTGATACTGGCGATAACTCTTCTAGCAATAACTCAAATGAGAGTACTGCTGGCGAAAATCTTTCAGCTGATAATACCTCACTCAATGCACAAGCAACCCTTTCAGATACAAAACAAAATGCAGTAAAAAAAGTATCAACCAGTGAAAAGAAATCAGTTGCCTCAAAAAAAGCAATTGATAAGACACATAAAACACAACAAAAATTAACAGTACGCTAGCCTATCGTCAATTGTCGCCCCTTAAATTATGCCATTAACGGAACTATCCATTCGCAGATAGTTCCCCTAAAACCATCATTATATTCAGACCAATACCAAGAGATTTGCTATTACCCTACACTCTATACAGTTAAATTCACCATTACGCTAATACCCTTAGCTTCTTAACCGATTACTTATAAAGAAGTACTAGCCAAAGTCGGCCAGTGTATTGCTATTGATAAAAAACACAGTCTATTTCAAGAGACAAAGAGTAGAAGATGACAAACACATATGGACGCATTCTAAGCGTCGATGATGACACTAAGGTGCTTGAAAAAGTGGCAACTTACTTAGAAGATATTGGCTTTATCGTTAATGAAGCCAGTAATGGCCAAGAAGCACTGGCGATCTTCAATGAAAAAAAACCAGATCTTGTGTTATGTGATTTGCAGATGCCTGTTATGAATGGGTTAGAGCTAATAGAAGCGCTGACTAAAAAATCTCCGGAAACACCTATCATCGCGATGTCGCATACCGATAAAATGAATATCATTTTAGATGCTTTAAGGCTTGGGGCGTGGGATTTTATTGCTAAGCCTATAATGAATATGACAGTACTAGAGCATGTGATTTGTAAAGCGCTTGAAAGAGGAAGGTTAGTAATTGAAAATAAAAAATATCGTAAAGAGCTTGAAGAAAAAAATGTTCAATTAACACAAAGCTTAGGCCAATTAAAAGAAGATCAAAACGCTGGTAAAAGTGTGCAGCAAAAACTTCTGCCAGCGCCAAATTTTCTATTAAAGAACTACACATTTGCTCACAAGGTCATACCTTCCCTTTACTTAAGTGGTGATTTTGTAGATTACTTTCAAATAACTCAAAATAAAGTCGGATTTTACATTGCAGATGTATCTGGTCATGGTGCTTCTTCAGCGTTTGTCACTGTATTGCTCAAGAGTTTGGTTGAACACTTCTTAAACAATTATCAATTAAGAGGTGATGATACAATTTTGAATCCGGATAAAGTGCTAAAGCATCTCAGTGATGATATTTTGAATGCAAAATTAGGCAAATATTTGACCATGATTTATTGCGTATTGGATTTGGATGAAAATAAACTCTTTTATAGTATCGGTGGACACTATCCTAACCCGGTTATATGGGATGGTGTTGAGTCAAGATATTTAGAAGGAAGTGGGTTTGCAGTTGGTATATTTAAAGACGCAAAATTTGTAACACATTCTTATTTGTTACCTGAAGAATTTTCGCTAGCGATGTTTTCTGATGGGATTTTTGAGATTATGTCGGGTGCTGATCTCAAAACTAAAGAAAAAAAATTGCTATCGTTAGTTAATAATTCGCAATTGGTGATTGAAGATGTGCTTTCTCCTTTAGGCGTGAAAGAAGGAGATTGCCCAGATGATATTACTTTGTTTTTGATGAACAGGAAAGCACTATGCAACCACATGAACAAGTAATGTATTATTCACAATCGAACTTATTTATTTTAAAATTAAAAGGCGCTTTGCGCTTTGCTTGTGCACCTTATATAGATGAGGCAATAAAACATATCGACATAAATCAGAATGAAGATGTTATTTTTGATTTAACTGAGGCAAAATTTATAGATAGCACAATAATGGGAAGTATGGCTAAATTGTTTATTCAAGAATCAACGCAAAAGCAGCTTAAGCATAAGCCAATTATTGTTTATAAAAATAAAGATACAAAGCTTATTTTTGATAAAATTGGCTTTGATAAATTTTTTAGCTTTGCTAATGAAGATCCTAGACTCAGTCTCAATGCTAAAGATCTCATTGGTTTTAAAGAAATAAAGACAGATTCAAATAAATTAAAAGAATCGATAAAAAATGCACATCAATTATTAAGTGAATTACATCCTGAAGACCCTTCCTATAAAGAAGTGGTTCAAGCTATGAAAGATAAGTAAATTTTGGTCAATTTTTGGAGAAAATGAGTTATTATGGACAAACCCAAAGATCCAAAGAAAGGAAAAAAAATGCAGGGAGAACCACCCAAGGGAGAGAGTGTGCCTCATGATTTAATAGAGCCTGCTGCTGAAGTTGCTCAAGAACCACAAGCTGAGCAATGGGAAGTTCCACCGGCACATCGGGTAGCTTATGATCCTTTGTTAGGGTGCTTAGTTGTCTTAACAAGGCTTGAGCATAATCCTTTTTCTCCTGAGACACTTATCGCAGGTCTTCCCTTGTTAGATAATAAGCTCACACCTGAATTATTTGTAAGAGCAGCTGCCAGAGCTGGGTTATCAGCACAAATTGTTAAAAGGTCAATCGATGATATTTCTAAACTTGTATTGCCGACCGTGTTATTACTGCACCGTCGTCATGCATGCATTCTAATATCAAAAGATGATGAAAAGGGAATAGCAACGATTATTCAACCAGAAACTGGGGAAGGCGAGCATACAATTTCAATTGCTGAGCTTAAAAAGCAGTACGCTGGTTATGCCATTTTTACACGTCCAAGCTTTCATTTTGACAGACGAACAGATGAAGGTTTCAAAGAGCCACCCAAATCTTGGTTTTGGGGCGTGATTCGTACCACATGGAAACTATATTCAGAAGTATTGGTTGCTTCATTTTTTATCAACCTTTTTGCTATTGCTTCTTCATTGTTTGTGATGAATGTGTACGATAGGGTCGTACCCAATAATGCAATCGATACACTCACTGTATTGTCTATTGGGGTCTTAATTGTTTTTTGTTTTGATTTTCTCATGAAGATGCTGCGAGGCTATTTTATCGATATTGCGTCTAAAAAAACGGACGTTATTTTATCGGCGAATATTTTTGAGCAAATGATGGGTATTCGCATGGAGGCGAGACCCGAATCCGTCGGAAATTTTGCAAACAACATGCAGCAATTTGAAGCTTTTAGGGATTTTGTTACTTCAACAACAATCAGTGCATTAATCGATTTACCATTTGTCTTGTTTTTTATCACAATTATTTATGTGCTAGGTGGTTATGTCGTTATCGTACCTGTGCTAGCAATTCCATTAGTAATATTAGCAGGTCTTTTTATTCAAAAGCCGCTAAACAAGTATGTGAAAGAGTCTTATCGCTACGCCGGGCAAAAACATGCGATGTTGATTGAATCTTTGGCAGGTGTTGAAACGATTAAAGGCCTTTCAGCTGAGAGCTCGTTACAAAGAAAATGGGAACATGCTGTTGGCATGGCAGCAAAAGTTGGCACGAAAGTGAGAGGTTTATCATTAACAGCGATTAGCTTTTCGGCTTTTATTCAACAAGCAGCTGGTGTCTTTGTCGTTATCTTGGGGGTTTTTAAGATCACCGAAGGTGAGATGACGATGGGAGCGCTGATTGCATGTACCATTTTAACGGGTCGCGCACTAGCGCCCCTAGCACAGATTGCAGGATTACTAACTCGATACCACCAATCGATGTCTGCTTTGCAATCATTAGACAATGTAATGAAGATGCCAACCGATCGATTACGTGGTCGCACGCCTTTACATCGCCCTGTGCTAAATGGCGATATTGAATTCAGAAATGTAAGTTTCAAATATCCTCGGCAATCTGTGCCAGCGCTAGATGGTGTTACATTTCATATTACACCGGGTGAAAAAGTTGGCATCATTGGCCGAATAGGCTCTGGTAAAACAACGATTGAAAAGCTTATTTTAGGTTTATATCAGGCACAAGAAGGTACTGTCTTGATGGATGGCACAGAGATTAGCCAACTAGATCCTGCCTCGATGCGACGAAATATCGGATATGTACCGCAAGATCTCATCCTATTTTATGGCTCTGTAAAAGACAATATTACGTATGGCGCACCGTTTTCAGATGATAATTCAGTGCTTAGAGCGGCGAAAATATCAGGTGTCATTGATTTTGTGGCAAGGCATCCCCAAGGGTTTGATATGCCAGTAGGTGAAAGAGGTGAAAAATTGTCTGGTGGGCAACGACAAGCTATAGCCATTGCCAGGGCACTTATTTTAGATCCACCTATTCTTGTTTTGGATGAGCCAACAAATATGATGGATAATCGCACAGAAGAGATGTTTAAAAATCAACTTCTTGAAGCATCACAAGGAAAAACACTCATCTTAGTAACACATAAGGGCTCGTTACTATCATTGGTTGACCGTTTAATATTAATGGATGGTGGAAAAATTATTGCTGATGGACCAAGAGATTTGGTGCTTAAAGCTCTAGCAGAGGGGAAATTGCATTCTCATGCGCGATAAAATTCAAAAAGCACTCACTAAAGCACAGCAACTTCCAGCCGTTGTTAAAGAACTGCAGGAGTTAAAGCGTAAAGAAGATATCAAAGAAGTTGATATTGAGTTCATGACGGATTCAAGTGCAGCCACCTTGGAAGGTGTGCCGATTCGTTATCACATCATTTTAATTGCTTCGATGGTCTTTCTATTAGTTGCTTTAATATGGGCTAGTTTTGCAACCCTCGATGTCGTGACAGTGGGGCAAGGCAAAGTTATTCCCTCTAGCAATATGCAAGTTATTCAAAACTTAGAAGGTGGTATCGTTAAAGACATTCGAGTGAAAATTGGCGATGTCGTTGAAAAAGATCAAGTGTTGATGGTTATTGATGACACACGTTTTGTTTCTTCATTAAAAGAAAATGAAACTCAACTTGCTGCCTTAAGAGCAAAAATTGCTCGCCTCAATGCAGAAACTTCAGGCGATCCTTTAAAATTTTCTGAAGAAATTGAAAAGCAATATCCCCAATATGTAGCTTCAGAAACCAATTTGTATGAATCGCGAAAAAAAGAGCTTCAAGTTAAATTAAATATATTAAAAGATGAAGAACAACAGCGTACTCAAGAATTAATGGGAGCCAAGCAAAAGAAAGATCAAATTCAAAGAAGTTTAACGCTTGTACAAAAAGAACTTAACTTAACGAAACCATTGGTAAGTCAAGGTGCCGTTTCTGAAGTTGAAGTGTTACGTCTTGAGCGCACAGTTAATGACTTAGCGGGAGAGCTCGAGCAAACTGAACTATCAATTCCTAAATTAGAAGCCAACTTAGCTGGTGCTAAAAAGAAGATTGATGAATTGCTGATATCTTTTAGAACAGAAGCATTATCAGACTTAAATGCGACCAAAGCTGATTTTAACAAATTAACGGAAACAAATTCAGCCGCAGCGGACAGAGTGCGACGAACGATTGTACGTTCTCCAGTCCAAGGTACGATTAACCAAGTTAAAGTAACGACGATTGGCGGTATTGTTCAGCCAGGTCAAGATCTGATCAACATTGTACCTTTAAATGATACTTTGCTTATTGAAGCCAATATCCGCCCAGCGGATATCGGATTTTTAAGACCAGGGCTGCCTGCTACCGTTAAAATTTCAGCTTATGATTTTTCTATCTATGGTGGTCTTAAGGCAATTGTTGAGCATATTAGTGCTGATACCATTACCGATGAGAAAGGCAATCCATTTTACCAAATTCGAGTAAGAACAACTGAGCGTAGTTATTTGATAGGTAAGCATGGAGAGCGTTTACAAATTATCCCAGGGATGAGTGCTACTGTTGACATTCTAACCGGTCAAAAGACAGTACTTGAATACTTGCTCAAGCCAATTATCAAGGCGAAGAAAAATGCCATGTGGGAGCGCTAAGAGATGATTCTCATAGCCTGTGCAGATGTAGAGCGCGCTGTGATCTGG